>NZ_JAYGIG010000085.1:0-7558 GCF_034932105.1 Leptothoe sp. PORK10 BA2
GACCCACTCTACTTTTGACTAAATTACTGGCTAATAAAACTGAGATGTCTAAAACCCTTGACCCACCTGATTTAGCCGCTTGAGAACGGGGCAGAAGCAAAACAGAAACTTGTCATTGTCCAGTTAACTTCACTCCGGTTCTCCCCTAATAAAGAGGAAGAAGAAAATCAGCTAGCGGCAGAAATCAAACGAGTAGTGCGCCAATTACATGGATTGCATCAAAAAGGAAAAATATCCAAAATTTCTTTTGGATATTACTCTTTTCAGCCTACATTCCATTTTATGGTGATTGACGATAAAGCAGCTTATTTCGGACTTTATAGACTCTCAGGTGGTTATTCAGGAAACGAATTTTCAAAACGTTATGTAGCAAGAAGTAATACTGAAACAGGACTCTCACTGGTATCAGACTTCAGAGCAGAGTTCAAGAATTTCTGGAGTATATATGGGCAATAGAGGGCTTCGTAGGATAGCAAAAAATCAACTTTTATCTGGAGTAACTATCTGAACAATTGTCCTTAAGCTCCCCGTCGCCCACTGATCGCTCAGCAACGAGATCGCAACCTCCAAATCGCAATAAGCCAACTCCACCGACTCACCCACCACCGCCACGGCTGGCAGCTGCCGGGGTAGCACCGTAGGCCGCACCTCCTCCGGAAAGTCCACAGTGATGGAACCCGATAAATAAACCCGCGCTGACGGATTCGCCATCCGCAACGCCTGGAGCCGTGATACCGCATCCTCATCATTCAGCATTAGCGTCTGCGTCGTCCGCGTCATCGCCGCGCCGGTCGCCGTCGTCAGCTTGTCGATCAGCAGCTGCTTCCCCGTCTGGTAAACGCCCTGGCCATCGGTGACGATGAACTCATTGCCCACGGCATCGAGGATCAGATAGCGGCCATCTGCCCGCGTCCGGTCATCGGCCCACACGCCGGTTATCTCCGCGTAGACCTCAGACGTGGCCGCATTGGCGTTATACGTCGCCATGGCCCCATCTCGCAGGCCCAGCCCCTGGTTAACCTGCCCCGTCACGCCACCGGCACCGGCTAGCCAGATCCCCAGCAGCAGCAGGCCCACGGCCACCGATAAAACCCAATACTCACCCGGTCCACCCGTGCGTAGTCGTCGCTTGGGGTTGCTTACGCTGATAGACCAGGCGGGGTCAGGCCAGAAGAGCTGAACGCCCTGGCGCGTAAAGCAGTCACTAAAGCAGCTCAGCACATGGCCCAGGGGTAGGGCTAGCCAAGGCTTGATATCGCCCAACGCTGCGCCTACGGCCACGGCCACGGTTGCAATAGCAACAGTCGCGGCTAAGGAATGGGTGACGCTGCGGTGTGGGTAGCGGTCTTCAATCCATGAGCTGATGGGGTAAAGGACCTGGCCGATGATGCTGGTGGTAGTGTCGATGTCGGGCAGCTGGCTACCCAGGACGGCAAGCGCTAACGGGAGTGGTTGGGCGGTGCCCAGTAGTAAGGATGCGCCTGCGGTTGCGATGCAAGCGTGGGTAATTGCCATCATTGGCTCAGATCTGTCTGTGTTGGACAGGTCTAAGTTGCCCAGGACAGGCGGTTAGGTTGGGATTGGCAGCAGGAGAGTACTTTCAATTTTTTCTCGTACCGCACGGGTAACGTAGCAATCGCTATTAAGACAGTCCACCAGCAGCTTATTGGCTTCGTAATACTGCTCAAGTTTCTTTCGCTGCCCATCACTGAACTGCCAGTCATGACCAATATTGCGATGCTCAATCATCACAGCCCTTAGCTCTGCAGTCCAGGCGTTACCGTTTTCCCGCCACCACTGTTTAAGCGCGCCAACATCACGTTTGAAATCAGGCAATTGCTCTTTTAGGGCATGCAGCGCTTGCTTTAATGCAGGCTCACTAGCGCGGGCGAGGGCGCGGTCGAGGGCGAGGGCGAGGGCGCGGGCGAGGTCGAGGTCGAGGTCGAGGGCGCGGGCGCGGGCGAGGTCGCGGGCGAGGGCGCGGGCGAGGTCGAGGGCGAGGGCGAGGGCGAGGGCGAGGGCGAGGTAGAAAGCGCGAACTGCAGCTGGCTTATAGGTAACGTCAACAGAGATAGATTTCTCGCTTCCCCACATTAGAAACGTTTGCAGCTGCTCATCTCCGGCTAACAGAGAATCAACCTGGGCTTTCATTAATTCTAATAGATAGTCCGCTTCTGGCAACATCTCTGCTGTCAGCAAAAAGACTTCCCGCCAGCGCTTTTCGGTAATGTTAACCACCAGCCCTTGCAATGCTTGCTCAAGAATGTTGGGGTTACGACTAGCAATTATATTCCTAGCAGTAAAGTACTCCTGAAAAGTTAGATGAGAGAAGGAATAAATGTTCCGTGCTCGTTCTACTAACAGACCATGCTGGGCTTCAATCGAGCGCAATACCTTACGACTACTGACCAGCAAAGCCTCTGGGTCTGTCTGGACACCGGGGATGTTTTGGATGTAGTCAGAAATCGGTTGTTCTAATCTTTTCCGCTTAAAGAAATATTCGCTTTGGGCAAAGGTGGTAAAGGCTACATGACTTAATAGGTCCTCTTTCCGATTAATGGATAGCTTTTTATAGACCGGGTCCCGTTCAATATCTCGACTGTCATCCCACTTCTCTAGAAGTAGCTCAATGCCTTCCTCATAAAGTTCAGCTCGACTATCTTTGAACTTCCCTTTTTCTTCAAAGACAAGACATAGCAAGGTCAACAGCAGTGGGTTTGTAGCCAATTCCTGAATGCGTTTATTTGCCTTGAGTTTGGCTATAAATCTCTCTGCTTTGGTAGGGTGCTTCAGACGAAACCACTTAGTCGAAAATTCAGCAATCTGTTGTTCGTCAAAGTCAGCAACTTCGACGTCAGTAAAGTTCTGAAAGGTATAGTCCTGAGCAGCAATACGACAAGTGATAACAAATTGATTCGTTGGATATCGATCAGCAACCGATTGAATTGCCCGTAAAACTCGACTGGCATCCTCCTGTCTCACCTCATCCAGACCATCCAGCAGCAGCAAGGCTCTACCCGATTGCAAAATGGCTGACAAATCAGCAACACTGACATCCGTCAGCATCCAGAGGATAAACGTTAGTAGGTCGGGCTGCTTTTGGGCTTCAGCAAACGTTTTGAGTGTGATGAAAATCGGAACACAATCTGCCTGAAAAGCCCCCTCACTACATTGAATCGCTAAGTATTTGAGAAAGGTGGTTTTCCCGGCTCCAGGTTTCCCCAACACCATCAGCTTGTTATACCGCTGCACAGCCTCCAGTCCCGGCACTCGACTCTGAGTCACTGGCCCCAACCCAAGCCGATCAAACTCCTCTGGATTAAAGTTCTCCAACAGCTCAGCCATATCCAGACGTCGCCGTCCAGTCAGATTCTCCAGAATATTGACGTTGGTATAGATCTCCCCAAGGCCAATAGGTTGCTCCATATCCAGCACCCGCATGGTGCTACAGCACTCCTGAATAAAGCTCTTAACCTGCTGACGACAGGCTTTGACTAACGTCCTAATATCTACGTTGGTACCAACCTCCGGTACTGCGCCTGAGGTCTGTTGCTGCTCAAGCAGAAACTTCTGAAGTCGGTAAAACTTACCAGGACCTTTACCACCGATGCTGAACTTGCTATAAATTCCCGTCAACCGAGTACGAAGCGCACTATGGGAAATCTTGAGTTCATCAGCAACCTCAAGCTCATCGCCGTCGCCACCATAGAGTTCCACCAAAACCTCTTCCTGCTCTGGGGAAAGCACATACTTCCGAGCAATCGTCGTTAAAAACTCACGGGATAAGGAACTCATCAGAACATCAGGTTTAGGGGCTAGCTAACGCTAGGGTAACCCACTAAAACCCAACTATTCAGCCAGCTTTAGCAAGAAATCAGGCCATGTCAGCCTATGTCAGGCCATGTTTGGGCGTAACCTCCCAACTCCCCTTGACACAGTGGATACAGCAAACCACAGCCCAAGGCAAACCCATGAAAAACCTGAACATCACATCCGCGTTCCAGCAAGTATTCTTCACCGTCGTATTTTTCACCCTATTATCCGGCGGCACATCGCTCACCCTTGCTGCCCAAAAGGACCTATCCCCGCACCAAGAACGCATCTTTGAAAGCTTCACCACCACCTGGCAAATGGGCGTAGGCGCAATCTTTGGCCTCCTAGGCAGCAAAGCCACCGACCTATTTCAAGCCGACAACGATGAAGACTAACCAAAAGGGCAGTCCTCACTGCCCCAACCGCTTCCGCGCCCCGCGCACCTGGCCCAACTGCTTCATCGTCATCCCCGCAACCAGCGCCGTACCCCCAAAAATATACAGGCTCTGATTGCTAGTGCCCAAGCCCACAAACCGCACAATCCCAAACGCCATCAACGCCGCAATCACAATCGGCATTACCACCACATACTGCGTATGCTCCGGCTTGGCCTGTTTATTCAGCCCTGCCCGTTCGCTGGCCACCACCTTACGCGCCAGCATCGGGTTACGTCCCGCCAGCGGCTGCAGCTCCGCCAATCGATTTTTCGTTAACGTCAGGCCCTGGCGCTGGGCTTCGGCTGCCATCACTAACCGAATATAAGCATCACTGGGTAACTCCAGCTCAACGGATAGCATCTTCAGAAAAATGTCCTTGCCTGGGTTCACCGACCCAAAGCAGCATAGCCGCACTCGCCCCGACGTCATCAGGTCTTCGAACCAGTAGCGTAGGCCCTTAGTCAGCCGGTTCGCCTCGGGCAACAGCACCAGCGTGCCATCTCGGACATTACCCAGGATCTCTTCCTTCAGCTGGTCCACCGTTATACTCTTTTCGCCCGTCACCTCACCATTGCGGTCATAGCGGGGGGCCGTGGTTGGAATATCCAGCTGCTCGGCTAGCTGCACAAAAAACTGCTTGGCACTGCCCTTATAGATCGCCGTCGCCACCGCACAGTCATCCTGAAACCGCTCCGCCACCAGCTGCGGAAAGCTCCCCAGCATCCCCGTCTCGGCCACCACCAGCACATGGCTACCCGCCGCTATAGCCGCACAGACTGACTCAAACCCATTCGGGTCTATGCAGTTTGTAGACTCTGGTCGGGTTGGCTCTGCTCGTCTGGGGCCTGGCGCTGACGTCTGAACTGGCCTAACAGGTCGGTCGCCACCGCCTGGGCATCGAACTTTGGGACGGTCGCCTCACGCACCTGATCTACTTTTGCCTTGGCCTCCGGGTGTAGGTCGTTGTAATCCATCTGGGACGCCAGAGCCAACACCACCTGCTCACTCGCCGTCAGTCGCTGGGCTGCGATCTCCGACGCCTCACGATACAGCGTCTCCATATCTAGCCCCTGGGTCGGGTCTGCCTCCACCTCAATTTCCGTTAGCCGCTCCGCCGAATCCAGGCCCCCAGATTCCATTTTTACCAAGTCAGACGACGACGACCTACTAATAGTAAACTCCTCAATTTTTCCGCCTTCCAACACATGAGAACGTAGCGATCTCAACTGGTCAGCCTGCGCCTGAGTGAGGTAAACCTTACCTTTTGAATCCTTCTCCGCCTTGATACCGAGATGGTCCAGATAGTTATAGTACGTCTGTTTTTTAATATCCAGTTCAGCCATCAGCTCATCTGGCCGAAGCTGATGTTCCACTGTGGAATTCCAGTCCGTCATTTTTTTTTTTTTTTCAATCCTGACCATATTATGGGAATCTCAAAATTTTCCTAACACGTCAGCCCCACTGGAATTCCACCTTTCCACCCGTTTCCACTGGAATTCCAGCGGGGCGGTGGAATTGCAAAATGGCGATGGAATTGGGCTAGGGACTGGGGGCAAGGTAACTCCTTGCTCGGGCATTCGTGGCGGGTTGGTTGGTAGTTTGAAGGCGGCAATGCCAACAGGATGGAATCGATTTGGA
Organism: Leptothoe sp. PORK10 BA2; assembly: GCF_034932105.1. Lineage (NCBI taxonomy): Bacteria > Bacillati > Cyanobacteriota > Cyanophyceae > Nodosilineales > Cymatolegaceae > Leptothoe > Leptothoe sp. PORK10 BA2. Next base: position 5,889 of record NZ_JAYGIG010000085.1, read on the forward strand.
CGGCGGCAATTTTCAAAAAGAAAGGCACCAGGGCAGGAAGAAACCTGCTGACTGATGCCCGATAAAATGGGGGGGTAGGGGTTAAGGGAATGACGGTTGCAGCGGCAACTTATGGAGTCCCCGACGCTGGCAACTGCACCTGCTCGATGGGGATGCCCAGCTGCTGCGTTAGCTCGATGACGTTGCCGGTGAACGTAGACACATCGCCCGAGACAGCGGCGGCAAGACTATGGAAAGTTTTTTCTTTGTAGAGAGCAAAAGGGAAAGAGGGTAAAGGGCTACTGAAGAGACCTGGGGGGCGAACAGCAAACGCGAAAACCGAGATCGATGCCGCGGTCGACGGGCGTAAGGTCGTTGCGGAAAGCGGAGCGGCAATACCTAGGATTGAGGAACCAGGAGCCACCGCGGACGATACGATTTGCGTTTTCATCCTCAGTGAGCCAGGCACTGCCATCAACAGGAGCCTCTTCGTAATTATCATGCCAATGATCCTGGCACCACTCCCAGACGTTACCGTGCATGTCGCACAGGCCAAAGGCGTTGGCTATATCAAAGTGGTCTACCGGGGTGGTTTCGTTGCGGTCTTCGCCCTTGGGGCCATCGGCATAGGTGTAGTCGCCATTGTAATTGGCGATTTCGGTTGTCAAGGTGAGGCCAAAGTGGAAGGGTGTGGTGGTCCCGGCTCGGCAGGCGTATTCCCATTCGGCTTCGGTGGGGAGGCGGTAGGGGCGGTTGGTGTGCTCAGCCAGTCGAGCACAGAACTCGGTAGCCTCGTGCCAAGATACCCTCTCAACAGGGTGGTTATCGCCTTTGAACTTGGCAGGATCGCCTTCTAGCGGGCGCTCAACCTGATCTAAGGCGGCTACAGCTCGCCACTGGGCCTGGGTGACTGGGTAACGTCCCATAAAGAACTGAGGCACGGTTACTGGGTGCTGGGGGCCTTCGCGCTCTTGTCGCTCTGCTTCCTTCTCCGGGGAGCCCATGGTAAAAGTGCCACCAGGAATGAGGAGCATCTGGAGGGGGAGAGCATCGGCAATCTCTAGCAGAGGTTCGGTATAGTAGCGAGTGGTCGCAGGGGTGCGACGGAGGGTGAGGGGCATAGGGGAGGACAAAAGATGAAAGACGGAGGATACCAGTATCTGCGTTCTGAATTCTGGAGTGGGCCAGCTAAGTTTTCGGTTTCCCTACCAAAGTAACTGACCCGGTTTGATTTTTGGATGCCTAGTCAATAGACTAGCCATCGCTGGAATAGGCTCTGGACTCTTCTGGGGCACGCTCGACAGATTCCCATCCGACGATTCTGGCCAGCCTGGTCCCCAGACAGAGCCGGGGAACTAGCAATAGAAGAGTGCTGGGGGGCGAACAGCAAACGCGAAAACCGATATTGTTGTTGCGGTTGTCGGGCGTATTGTTGTTGCGGTAAGCGGAGCGGCAATTCCTAGGATTGTTGATCCAGGAGCCACCGCTTCGCGGCCTAACCCGGTATAAGAATAACAGGAGTCAGGAGTCAGGAGTCAGGAGTCAGGAGTCAGGAGTCAGGAGGCAGGAGGCAGGAGGCAGGAGGCAGGAGGCAGGAGGCAGGAGGCAGGAGGCAGGAGGCAGGAGGCAGGAGGCAGGAGAGAGCGGATGTAGGAATCTAGGAGTTTGCTGACTTCTTGGAGTTGGGACAT
>NZ_JAYGIG010000086.1:0-7405 GCF_034932105.1 Leptothoe sp. PORK10 BA2
CACTGAGTTTGATGCGACCCTTGGGCTTGCTCAAGGAGGTTACCAATTCCTATATTTGGATTACGCTAGCTGATAATCTCTGTAACCTGGGAAAACTCTCTAATTTTTTAAGCCTGAGTAGTTACATAATATTGGTGTAAATATTGGTGAAAAACAATATTTACGGAAACAACACGTTGCTCACGGACTCGGAGGCTACCCCAGTTTGCAGATAGCTGGCATAGCCACGCCAAAAGTCAGGATGATCTGTAGCTTCTAGCTGCCAACTGGGATTTGCTTCGTATAGCTGCGCCAACTGCTCTGCCATCTCAAGAATTGGCGACTGAACTGCATCGGGTAGTGTCATAAACCATTGCTGTACCTTTTGACCCATTATTACTGGATCTTCATCTGAGCTGATCGATAGATTTCCAGAATTCAAATTCATCATCAAGTAGAAATATCGCTCATAGGGTTCGGGATATTCTGGCTCAGTGGCAATGACTTGGCTGTACAGATCGAGCGCCTGTTCTAGATCCTCACCTTGGTCGTACAGACGATTTGCGATCGCCCAAAGCTGCTCAGTAGCGGATGCAGGCTGCACCGTTACCTGGCACCAGCGTTCGTCGGCTGGGTTATCAGAAGGTAATGACGCCTCGGGCACATCTTCTTCGCCAAGCAACTCAATCTGTGGTGAGGGCACTATCCGATAGCGATAGTGTCCAGCATCCTGTTCAGTAAACTGCACCACGACGCTGTCGCTATAGGGCGTTTGGGTAATGTAGTCTGCGAGTGTTAGATCAAGGCGCGGGCCGCTAATAAATTCTGGGATGCAAGATGGTATCGGATTGTCAGGACTGGTTTTTACATTAATCGAGATGGCGTCTCCGGGTTCAACATCAAAGCTGTATATCTCATCGGCATCGAGCCTATTCTCACCGGCAGGTGCTGATAGCTCTAGGCCCAGCAGGGTGGGAGAATGCATGGGTACCGCTGCAGGTGTCAAAGCCAGCAAGGGGAACAACGGGACAAAAGCGTAATTTTTTATCATAGAACTCGCAGCTATAGCATTATTTGAGAAACAAGATGGGTTAATGGTTTACGGAAAAAACTATAGGAGATTGAAAGTTAGTCACTGGTCTGACAGGTGGCTGGCGCTGAGCGACCGGAGCGCTCGGCACTGAGGTAAACAATTTGAAGTTGAGAGGGGGTTGCCTGGGTAGTCCGTAGGCTGGCGTAAAGGCCGTACAGAATCACTTGGCAGTACTTCGGAAGGAGACTGTTCAGCTGACTTTTATAGCGGACATTTATGGCATGAATTTTAATCCAGAAGTTTCACCTTTTAATATGCCAGAGCTGAATGCTGATTGGGGATACCCCTTGGTTTTAGCGGTGATGCTGGTGATCGCCCACTGAGAGGCTGACGGCTTAGTGATCTTTTTTTGTCTCCGTACTCTTTGCGTCCGGTACTAGGGTGTTTTGTATGGCAAAAAGGGCGGCCTGGGTGCGATCGCGCACCTCCAGCTTTCGTAAAATGGCATGGACATGCACCCGCACAGTGCCCGTTGTGATGCACAGTTCCTTGGAGATTTCGGGGTTACTTTTGCCGACTGCCAGCAGCGCTAAAATCTCCTGTTCCCGCTGGGTTAAAGGAGTGGTGAGTTGATTGACTTTAGCGGGAGGCATGGGCTTAGCCAGAAAAGCTGTACGGATTTGTTGAGTGCTGCAGGCATCCCACCAGGAAGCACCAGCCGCGACCGATCGCAACGCCAAAATCAACGTTTCGGCCTCGATTCCCTTGAGACAAAAGCCACTAGCACCCACACTGACTAACTGCTCGATCAAGGGCTGTTGAGAATGTGACGTCAGAATGAGAACCGGTAGATTGGGATGCTCCCGCCTTATTTTCCGACAGGTTTCTACCCCCCCAATGCCGGGTAGGCCAACATCCAACAGCACGATATCAAACGGTTTTTGGTTGATGAGCTCAAGGGCACTTTCGCCGTCAGTGGCTTCGTCTACCAAATGAAGCAAAGGCTCTCGCTGTAAGCGGGTTAATAGCCCAAGACGAAACAGTTCATCGTCTTCAACGAGCAGAATTCTTAAGGGGCTGCCGATGTTCATATGCCGTAGCGGAGGGTAAACAAAAGTAGAAAATCGCCCCATGGGGCTGACAGTTCTGTGCCCAAATTCTACCGTTATGAGCCTCAATAATTTGCCGACACAGGTAAAGCCCTAAACCGGAACCATGGGCATTCCGGTCGCTGTAGCCCTGATAGAACCTATCAAAAAGATTGGCCACTTCATCCGCATGGATGCCAGGGCCGCTGTCTTGTACCTGTAGCAGATGATGCTCTTCAATGGTCCTTAGTTCTGGGAGCACCTGTGTGTGACGGGGGGCGTGGTTAATGGCGTTAGTGAGTAAATTTTCGAAGACCCGCCGCAGTTGCAGCTGGTCACCATGCACCCAAAAGCCCTTACCGTGAGTAGTCAGCGTAATTTTAATTTGGCGAGATTGGGCCAAGGGGGCTAAGGCCGCCACCGTATCTGTAAGGAGGGGGTGTAAATCCACGAGATCTAATTTGAGTCCTAAGCCTTCGGCATCATTGCGATAAATGTCGAGCATGGTTTCGACCAGCTGCAAAGTCATCTGGTGAGAACGCGACATCATCCCTAAGACTTTAGATTGCGCTGTGCTAACTGGGCCAAACTGCTCGGCACTGAAAGACTTAATGGTCTCAATGGCACCTAGTAGAGGCGTTTTGAGGTCGTGGGTGAGGGTAGCGGCAAAGTCTTCGCGCATGATAGCAAGCTGTGCTTGCGTTTGAATATGGGCTTGCTGTCGGGCAATCTCGGCTTCGTACACATGGCTGCGATCAATTAAATAACCCGTTACCAGCAAGGCCACGACTGCAATCACCCGGTTCGCGACGGTAGTAAGGGCATTGAACTCCTGACGGGGAAAGACCAGGTTGATGAGTGTCAGGATCACAGCGGCGAAGGTCACGGCCATTACCTGTCGGCGACTCAGCTGACGATGGGCTAGTACAATGGCCCCTGTGTATAAATAGCTAAAGACCAAGGCGGTTGAGGAAAACCATTCCAAAAGGATGATTAATCCAAAAATAGCTAAAATAAGGCCATAAAGAGACTTCCGTTGTTGATTGAGCTGTTTTTCGTGAATCAACGGCTGATACATGAGGAAAATACCGGACGGTTTGGAGCACGCCATATTATTAAATCCTATTGATACCTTGTTTGTCGTCCTTAAAAGATGCTGGGTTTAGGTTTTATCCCCTTTCTATATCTTCTGATATAGAAACGTTTATTCTTTATTAGTGGTATTTTCGGCTGCCGCTCGTACATTTTTTCCCTATCTATCTATATCTGCTGATATACCTGAGTGGGGAAAGTGTTGGTGCTTAAATATATTGCCTGATAGATTCCCGAACCACCATAGTCGGTCACAATGAGAACTGTTTGATAAAGCTTGTGAAAAATGACAGCTGTTGTTTTACTAAGCCTTGGTTTTAAGTTCTTTGCTTGATGTAGATCAGATATGGTAGAAACTTCACCGCTGCACACCCCCTCGTCATTACCTAAAAAAACCGCTTTTCATACCCTGTCTTACGAAGAAGCTTTACAACAACTTAAAACAACTGAAAAGTTTGGGCTCACGACAGAACAAGTCGCCGAGCAGGTTCGGCGCTATGGCTTGAACGAGCTACTGGAGAAGACTGGTCGCAGCCGCTGGGCAATCTTTCGCGATCAGTTTACCAATATTATGCTGCTGCTGCTGATGACGGTGGCAGTCGTCTCGGCGGTGCTGGATTTTCAGTCGAAAACATTTCCTAAGGATGCGATCGCAATTTTTGCGATTGTTCTTTTAAACGGCATTTTGGGCTACTTGCAAGAGAGTCAGGCCGAAAATGCCTTAGCTGCCCTTAAACGGCTTTCTTCGCCGAGGGTGAGAGTGTTGCGCGATGGTAAAGTCTCTGAGGTTGACGCGAAGGCGCTGGTTCCTGGCGACGTTATGTATCTTGAAGCCGGAGTACAGGTCGCAGCTGATGGCCGACTATTAGAAGCGGTTAATTTGCAGGTGCAAGAAGCTGCCCTGACGGGAGAGGCTGTTGCTTCGGGGAAGCGAGCCAATGTACTGCTACCCGAGAATTCTCCTTTGGGTGATCGCGTCAATATGGTATTTCAGGGGACCCAAGTTCTCCATGGTCGTGGCCTAGTGGTGGTGACCGCCACTGGTATGCAAACCGAGCTGGGTAACATTGCGGCGCTGCTGCAAGGGGTAGAGGCCGAGCCTACGCCACTGCAGGCACGAATGACCCAGCTGGGCAATGTGCTGGTCAGTAGCTCGCTGGTGTTGGTCGCGATTGTGGTTGTCGGCGGTGGTTTTTTTCTGGGATGGGATCGGTTTACCGATCTGTTAGAAGCGTCGTTGAGTATGGCCGTTGCTGTAGTGCCTGAGAGCCTACCGGCTGTGATTACGGTGACGCTGGCTTTGGGCATGCAGCGGATGGTTCGCCGTCAGGCGCTGATTCGCCAGCTGCCAGCGGTTGAAACGTTGGGCTCTGTGACCGTAATTTGCTCGGATAAAACCGGCACCTTGACCCAAAACAAAATGGTGGTGCAGGTCGTTTCTACCAGTGATCAAGACTTTGCAGTCAGGGGTGATGGCTACGAGCCCAAAGGTGAGTTTGAGCTGTTGGATCCAACGGGCGACTGGCCCAAGTCTGTCAACTTGGCAGCACTGCCCATTAGCTTAAATGCGCTGCTGATTGGTAGTGTGGTTTGTAACGATGCCGTGCTACAAACCGAGAGGGGTGAATGGGTGGTGTTGGGCGATCCGACGGAAGGGGCGATGCTAACCCTAGCAGGCAAGGCCGACTACCTTCAGCATACTTGGGCTGAGTGGCTGCCTCGGGTAGGTGAAGTGCCTTTTTCTTCTGAGCGAAAGCGCATGAGCGTCATCTGCGAGAATCGGATACCTGACGATGCCCCTGTCATAAAAAATCTCTCTTCTCTCGCAAAATCACCCTACTGTATCTTTATGAAAGGCTCGCCTGAGGGTGTTTTGGCGCGCTGTACGCATCATCAGCAAGCTACCTGTGTGGGTGAGCTTACCGATCGACTACGGGAGGACATTAACGATCGCAACGAACAACTTGCGAGTAAAGGATTACGGGTGTTGGGACTGGCTTATAAGCCCTCGCCAACGGGCGCAGACACCACTGAAGCTGAAGCTGAGACTGGTCTGGTTTGGCTGGGGCTAGTGGGCATGATGGACCCACCGCGGCTAGAAGTGAAAGATGCGGTCATTCGCTGCCAAACGGCGGGCATTCGGACGGTGATGATTACCGGTGATCATCAGCTTACGGCCCGGGCCATCGCGAGTAAACTCGGCATCTTACAAGCCGACGATCGGGTTGTTACCGGGCAAGATATTGATCGCATGACGCCTGAGCAATTGGTTAGAGAGGTTGAAGAGATCAGCGTGTATGCTCGGGTAGCGCCAGAGCACAAGCTCTCCATTGTCCAAGCCTGGCAAAAGCGGGGCGAGATTGTGGCGATGACTGGAGATGGAGTCAATGATGCGCCGGCGCTGAAGCAATCGGACATTGGTATTGCGATGGGTATCGCAGGCACTGATGTGAGCAAAGAGGCCGCAGATATGGTGCTGCTAGATGACAACTTCACCTCAATTGTGGCAGCCGTTGAGGAAGGGCGGATTGTGTATGACAACATTCGTCGGTTTATCAAATATGTGTTGGGTAGCAATATCGGTGAGGTGATTGTGATTGCCTCGACGCCTCTGTTAGGACTAGCGGGCATTCCCCTCTCTCCACTACAAATTCTCTGGATGAACTTTGTTACCGATGGCCTGCCTGCCTTGGCACTGGCCATGGAAAAAGGAGAGCCCAACGTGATGAAGCGATCGCCCTACCAGCCCCGAGAGAGTATTTTCGCTAGGGGACTTGGCTTATACATGATGCGAACGGGCTTGGTGTTAGCGATTGTCTCCATCGGGCTGATGCTGTGGGGCTATAGCTATACCCACCAGCCGGGATATGCTCGCGACCCTAATACTTGGAAAACCATGGTCTTTACCACCTTGTGTTTGGCCCAGATGGGCCATGCCTGGGCAGTGAGATCGCAGCACCAACTCACCATAGAACTCAACGCCTTTTCCAATCCGTTTTTATTCTGGGCCGTTTCGCTCACTACCCTGTTGCAGCTCTTACTAGTCTATGTACCTAGCTTTAGAACCTTCTTCAATACCTACTGGCTAAGCCCCACAGAACTACTCGTTTGTGTTGGGTTTAGCGCCCTTGTTTTTGTTTGGCTAGAAGGCGAAAAACTTTTTTTGAGAGTGATGCAGCAGCGAAAAATTAAAAAATTAAATATTTAGTCTCCGATTTACCGATTTTTTAAAGGTGGGCACGCCGCTTAACGGTATTATGGCCCTGATTACAACGTCACTGATTATTTTGTTCTACGGCCTTTGCGGAGACTATGTTGTTATGCAGCTTCAACTTTCTCAAGACTTGCGAGTGCTCTTAGAAAAACAGCGAGATCGACCGCTCACCTTGGGCGATATGTTGGCTGAAACCTCTGAACGTAGCTTTTCGCTGATCATCAGCTTTTTAGCCCTACCTTTTCTGTTTCCTATGCCACCTGGCATCAGTACGGTTCTGGGGTCTGCCTGCCTGCTGTTATCCGTGCAAATGGTCATCGGACAGCCTGCCCCTTGGCTACCGCGTAAAATCGCCGCGTTTCAATTTCCGCCCACTTTTGTGCTTCAACTCATCAAAAATTTAGAACGATTGCTAAGCTGATCGAAAAAATCACCCGGCCGCGATGGTCGAGATTCTCTCAAAACAGTGCCGTTTGGAGAATCAACGGTGCTTGTTTAACTTGGCTAACAATATTACTTATGTTACCGATTCCATTTACCAATCCAGTTCCGGCCTTCGGCATGTTACTGTTATCTATTGCCAGTTTAGAAAAAGATGGACTGCTGATGTTCTTGGGATATGGTGTAGTCGGTATAAACACGGCTTTGTTTGGTACGATTGCCTATCTCCTCTGGCGCTCGCCTGATTTCATCCAACAGTTTCTATAGGAATTCGCCGATGCTGAGCAAGATAACTAACAAAGTAAGGCTAAAAAAATCATGATAGATTTTAATCACTTCTACGTTAAACACTGAGAACTTTCTTTGCAAACGTTTCTCAAGAGGCATTCCTATTTCTTAGCAACGCACCTATTTTGTCACTATAAACCGGCAAGGCACTGGTTCCGCCAGGTGGGTCAGCGTAAAGGCATGTTGTATATACGATAGACGATAATAGGTTCAGCAAAAGCTGATCTAATCTGGGTGGTGTTATGGATCTATTTTCTCATCCGTGTCCTT
>NZ_JAYGIG010000087.1:0-7345 GCF_034932105.1 Leptothoe sp. PORK10 BA2
ACTGAGTTTGATGCGACCCTTGGGCTTGCTCAAGGAGGTTACCAATTCCTATATTTGGATTACGCTAGCTGATAATCTCTGTAACCTGGGAAAACTCTCTAATTTTTTAAGCCTGAGTAGTTACGAACAATTATTTAATAATGCTGCAGTAAAACATAAACATGAACTAAAAGATCTAGCCGCATTTCGGGATCATGAACTCCCCGATTTGTTGGACATGTCTGTTGATACCCTAGTTGATTTTTTAGCCTTCAGAGCTGATCCATATTCTGATTCACTCTGGTTGGAATATCTCGATGGCACATCTATCTTGTTCTATTCCTATGATGCTGGCTGTTTCCATACCTGGCTGCTGGACAAACAGGGCATCCAGTCTTACCACAGGCAAAATCTATCCAAACAGGTGATCACAGGGACCATTCTAAATCTTAGGGCTACATTAGATATCAGCTCTGTGCAGCGATCGCAAACCCCTCAGCCAATAACCCATACTTCCCCGCCACGCGGCAGCCTGGAAAACGTCATCACCCTGGCCAATGACGAAATATCTCGCGAGCAAGCGATTAAAACCCTGTCTGACCTATTGCTACCTCTGCCAATCGCCAACAAGCTAGATCGCACATCGCATCTGATTGTTGTCCCTATTCTCGAAATTGGCACCGTGCCCTATGCGGCCCTGCAACCCTTTGACGATGACACCTATCTGATTGACAAAATGTCAATTTCCATAGCGTCTAGCCTATTTGACATCGGACAGTTGATCAGACCTCTATGGTTAAGTAATTCCAATAGACCTCCTTTGATTGTAGGCAATCCCCATCTTCCCAACAATCCTGACTGGTTACTGCCGCCATTGCCAGGGGCAGAAACAGAAGCCCAGGCAGTGGCAACCATGTTAGGCAGCACTCCATTACTGGGTAGGGAAGCAACAAAAACAGCTATCCTATCCTATGTCTCATCGGCATCTCTGCTCTACTTTGCCACCCATGGTATTGCCAATCCACAGAATCCCCTGGCCGACAGCTTCTTGATGTTCTCATCCGAGCAATTAGAACAGGGTTGGTGGACTGCCAGAGAAGTACAAAACACAAAGCTAAGTGCTGATCTTGCCATATTGAGCGCTTGCCAAACTGGTTTAGGCCAGGCCCATGATGCAGGGATGATTGGTCTCGCGCGAGCTTTTCAAATCGCGGGTGTGCCCAGGGTAGTTATGAGTTTGTGGAATGTAGATGACCAGGCCACCAGCGAACTCATGCAACGGTTTGTGCAATATTTAGTCGATGCGGAAAACTCCATAGACTACCTCATACCGTCTGAAGCCTTGCGACAGGCCATGCTTGACATCAAACAAAACCATCCTGACCCCATTAAATGGGCCGCTTTCAGTTTATTTGGTACACCCCGATAGGTGATCATTCATTTTACAAAGGAAACCATCCGAGATGCCCTTAACCCGTCGCCACTTTCTACAAGGTACTGCTGGAGCCTTGGGCGCTATTGGCCTCAGTCAGTTGGGCCTAACCCGTTCAGCCAATCGCTATGGACAAGTCTTGGCCCAGGACACCCCTCGTAAAGTGGCCCTACTGGTGGGCATCAATGACTATCCCAATAATCTTTCTTTAAGGGGACCCCTGACGGATATAGAACTCCAGCGACAGTTGCTGATCCATCGCTTTGGCTTTGAGCCTAGCGATATCCATATTCTGCAAAATCAGGATGCATCTCGTCAGAATATTTTGGCAGCATTTCAGCAATATCTCTATGAACCTGCCAGGGCGAACGATGTGATTATACTACATTTCTCCGGCCATGGTGACCGGGTACGGGAGAGCGATCGCATGGAAAATTTTCTCCGTCAGTTGAATCGTCGCTGCATTGTAGATGGGGAATGTTTTAATACTGCGATCGCAACCCACTCCACCACCACCACCCAAGACATCATGGGCCACACCCTGCTACTGATGCGGGCCGCCCTAGCCCAGAAAACCAAAAACGTTACCTTCCTCCTAGACTGCTGCTATGCGGGCGGCGGCAGGCGAGGCAACGCCATGATGCGCTCCCTCAACACCGCCCTCGGCGATCATGACAACCTGCGACAAATCCCAGACAGCGAATGGGACTATCAACAACAGCTGCTCGACATTCTCCAGTGGGATAGCCAAAAATTTGTTGACGCCATCCAATCCCCCAAGGGGCAAGGCTTTTTTGTCGGATCCGCCCGCTATAACCAGCTAGCTGCCGACTATGAATTTGATGGTTTTACCGCCGGAGCCTTTACCTATCTCCTCACCCAGCATTTGTGGCAGTCCACCGAGCCACTGTCCAAAACCATCTCCCTAGTATCCAACAGTTCTAACTACCTGGCAGAACATTCCCAAACCCCGATTTACGACCCTACCCCAGAGGCAGATCCGGCGGTTACCCACACCCCCATTTACCATATGGAGCCGGTGGCCCTGCCCGCAGAAGCCCTGGTGCTAGGCCCCGTCTCAGATAAATCCAATCACGATCGGGTAAAGCTATGGCTGGGGGGATTAGACCCATGGGCCTTGGATGCCTTTGACCAGGGGGCCACCTTTGCCCTGATCGACAAAACTACAGGCACTGAACTGGCGGAAGTACAGCAGGTGGACGGCAGCCGCAATGGCCTGGTGAGTGAGGGCAGATTGAGTAATTCGACCCAAGGTATCAGGGCCGCTAATGTCACCACCCAGCTACTACAAGAAAAGGTGCGGGGGATTCCGGCCCAGGTTACTTTAAAGGTGGGTCTAGATGACACTCTGCTAGCTTCAGAGCAGCTTACTGCCACCAACAAACTGGCCCGTCTGGCCAACATTGAAGTGGTGCCAGTGACAGCGGGACAGGTGGCCCATGTTCTCCTGGGACGTTACACCCCAGCCATTCATCAGCGACTGGCGCTGACGCCTGAGACCGCTCAACAGCAGCAAACGTTGGGCAGTGTGGGCATATTTTCACCGGCCCAGGTGCCCTTATTGGCCGGATCTTTTGGTGAGGCAGGGGAACCCATGGACCGGGCCATCGACCGACTTAGTAACCGATTGGTCAGTCTTTACATTGGTCGGATGCTGGCCCTGATGGTCAATCAGCAATCTTCCCGCCTGGACGTTAGCCTGGTGGTGGATTATCTCGATTTCCGCAGTGGTACCACCACCCGTGGCGGCGATCCAGAGGCGATTATTATTCCTCGCACCGTTGGGGGCGTATTACAAATTGTCGATGGCCACCGCATCAAAGTCACGGTTAACAATAACGAAAGCCAGGACCTGCATGTAGGTGTGATCGTCATTGATGCCGCCGGGGAGGTGAATGTTCTCTTTCCCCCTGCCGCTAGCGATCGCAACGAAGTAGACATTATTGCCCAGCACAGCTCATGGTCTACCCAACTCCAGGGGGCACCCCCCTTTGGCATGGCTGAACTGCTGGTATTGGTCAGTCCCAAATCCCTGGTAGGTGCCCTAAAAAAGCTACGGCAAAATCTTCCCCAGTTAGATCGCTCATTACGGACAGGGCAAGCACTGGCCAACGTCGATGCCATGGATGACATTTTTGGGGTGATGTCCACCCAGCGTGGCGGTAACGATGCCACCCAGAACACTCGTCTACTAGAGGCAGAGCAGGTGGCTATCCTGTCCATGTTTGTTGAGATTTTGCCGTAAACCATGTCAGGGTTAGTGATTCAAGGTACATTCCTGGGGAGGATTGGGTAGGAAGGTTATGCTAACGGCGGATTTACTACAGACGGCCTTGGTCGATTACCATCAGCAGGTGTTTGTCCTGAAAATGGAGACGCAGTGGTCCGATGAGGCGATTTTGAAGGTTTTAAGGAGTCGCGATCTCATCCAAACCCTGATCGACAAACTTGCCCAAAATCCCGAAGCCAAAGACGTGGACCCCAACGCCTGGATCACCCTTTCCCAGGACGATGCCCTCGTCGGTCAGTGGACTGAACGTCTGTTAGCCATACCAGACCTACCCACCTGGCGGAGTAGCGTCAACCCGCCCGCCCATCACTGGTGGTGGCATCCTCAAGCACCCGAAGCAAAACCCATGCTCGGTTGGCTCTGGGGTGGTCTCACCATTGCCCTACTCACCATCTCCCTCGCTTTTGCCAAAGATATCGCCACCCGCTTTTTTGACGGAGCCCCCGGTCTCTGGAGTTCGATTGGCGCTATTGTTCCTACGGCCCTGGCCCTGTTTGCCACCGGCGGCGTACTCACTAACGTAGGGCAAACAATCATCGATACCTATTTGCTTGCTCGGGTCAAAACCCCCTACAGACCGTTAGCCCGATGTGCTTTAGCCCTGGGTATAGTGCTGGTGTTTTTTTGGGGCCATGCAGTGGGCTTATCCTGGGCCGCTCAGCGCTACCATGCCCTAGGCGATCGGCAATATTACGAACATAAACAGCTTGCCAATGCCCATGCCAGCTTTCAACGCGCCCTGCGGTTACAGCCAGATTTTCCAGCAGCTAACCATGATTTAGCCGTTACCTATGAAGACCTGCGAGAGTTTGATCAAGCCAAGGCGGAATATGCTAAGGCGATTCAGGCTGGTTACCTGGAATCGGTAAACAATATGGCTCGGTTGCAGATTTTAGTAGACAAAGACTATGACGCTGCATCAGTGCTACTAAAAACAGCCCTTGATGACTATGAAAACCGACCAGAATCAAAAGATGTTGAGTTAGAATATGGTCTCCGTAAAAATCTCGGCTGGGCCTGGTTGAAACAAGAACGATTTGTTTCAGCTGAAGGAGAATTAAAAAAGGCCATCGTACTAGAAGAAACGATTCCTAATCCTCGACCTGATGCTCATTGTTTGTTAGCTCAAATATTTGAGGCTCAGAAAAAGACAACTGAGGCACAAACCCAATGGGAAGATTGTTTAAGGCATGCTAATCGTCCAGAAGATGACCTGTGGACGGGGATGGCAACCAAAGCATTGTCCACTGAAAAGCAATTCGATCATCAGCCCCAGGGAGATCTAAAACCATGACCAACCTGTTTAAGAACCAAAACTCAAAGTCGCCAAAAAGTAAGGTTTGGGGATCTCCCATCGGGTTTCGATCATCCAAGACTTTGCTCATCAGTGCCTTTGCCCTAACGGGTTGGCTGTCGCTATCCCCAGCGGCTTCGGCTCGCTTGGCCCGCCTCTACTCCGTTGAAGGAGAACAGATTTTTCTCAAGCGTTCTGGCTGGTCAAATTTTTACACCACAGCTCCGCCTACGATGCTCTATGGTGATGATCTCCTAAGGGTGCCACCGGGTACGACCGTCACGCTGCTATGTCCAGATCGTCGTCAGACGAGTAATGTCCGGGCCGGGGTCTCCAGTGTCAATGAAGCCTGTGTCGGCACCCCCCGTCGTGTCCGTCCCTCCTTTGGCATTAGCGATACCTGGGCGGCTCAAGATCCCTCTATTCCCTATGTGATTACCCCCTGGGCTGGCCAGGTGTTAACCCCCACCCCGGTTTTACGCTGGCATCCGGTACCAGGGGCAAGGCAGTATCGGGTTACCCTGCAGCGCCATACCTTTGATGGTTGGGAACCAGCATGGAGCGTGCTGACGGATCAGCCGGTGCTGGCCTATCCAGTGAATAAGCCGCCCTTGGTAGTGGGTGAGGAATATGCCCTTCAGGTAACGGCGGGTTTGGGCGCAGTGGCATCGTCTGAGGAGTGGAGTCCGCCTGTGGTGTTTAGCGTTATGGGTGGTCAAGAAGCCCAGGATGCCGCTGCTGATATTGCCACCGTGGAGGCGATGGATGTGCCCCCAGGGATCAAAACACTGATCTTGGCCCAGGAGGTCTATCCCACTTATAAGCTCTTTGCCCAGGGCATGAACGACCTGCTTAGGCTGACTGATACGGGAGAAGCGTCGGCACTGGCCTACCGACTCCTAGGGGACTATGCGCTCCGTAGTGGCTTAGCCCTAGTGGCAGAGGATAGCTACACCCAGGCCATAACCCTGGCAGCCGACGCCGATCAGTTAGAGGAAATGGTAGAGGCACGTTGGGGATTGGGTGTTGTGTATGACCGCACTGGCCGGGTTGATCAGGCGCGAGAGGTTTTGGCACTGGCCCAGCAGGGAGCGATGGCGTTAGGTGACGAGGACTTGCTAGGCAGAATTGAAGCGACCATGGGAAGCTCTAATCCTGCGGCAGTTCCATTGGATAACGTAAAAATTGCTCCTTAGGTTTACGGATTGCATCAAAAAAACTGTGTAGGCTAAAACAATCAGGCTCTGGTGTTGTATGTCGCTTTTTCGTTGCTTTTCCCTGAGTCCACTCATCCTGTCATTGACCTTAGGAGCTGTGTCAGGGCTGACACTAGAGACGGTAAGACCTGGGGCTGCATGGGCACAAACAGATCTAAGCAGCCAAGCAGGTCAGTTGCTAGATGAAGGCCTTGAACTTTATCGGGTAAGTCAGTGGCGACAGGCTTTAGATAACTGGCAACAGGCCTTAGAACTCTATCGTCAAGCGGGCGATCGTGGGGGCGAAGCCAACACCCTGGGCAACATCGGCAATATCTATGATTTGTTAGGCGACTACCCCCAAGCGCTGGATTACCAAGAACAAAGCTTAGCTCTCAAACGAGAGCTGGGCGATCGCACGGGAGAAGCCATAACCCTGGGCAACATCGGCATTATCTATGAGTTGTTAGGCGACTATCCCCAAGCGCTAGATTACCAAGAACAAAGCTTAGCCCTCAAACGTGAGCTGGGCGATCGCGCTACAGAAGCCGACACCCTGGGCAACATCGGCCTTATCTACGGCCTATTAGGCGACTATCCCCAAGCGCTGAATTACCAAGAACAAAGCTTAGCCCTCTCACGGGAGCTGGGCGATCGCGGGGGCGAAGCCATAACCCTGGGCAACATCGGCAGTATCTACCGCTTATTAGGCGACTATCCCCAAGCACTGGATTACCAAGAACAAAGTTTAGCCCTCAAACGTGAGCTGGGCGATCGCGCTACAGAAGCCGCCACCCTGGGCAACATCGGCAATATCTATGAGTTGTTAGGCGACTATCCCCAAGCGCTGAATTACCACGAACAAAGCTTAGCCCTTGCACGGGAGCTGGGCGATCGTGCTACAGAAGCCAAAACCCTGGGCAACATCGGCAGTATCTATGATTTGTTAGGCGACTATCCCCAAGCGCTGGATTACCAAGAGCAAAGCTTAGCCCTCACTCGGGAGCGGGTGTAATTAAAAGTGACAGTAAAACATATGAACTATCCTAGTCGATATTGAATCTGAGGGAGGTTACAATCAAGTCATCATTATTTGACTAGGGTAATACAATATGTCTGTGCCAATTGAGTCC
>NZ_JAYGIG010000088.1:0-7178 GCF_034932105.1 Leptothoe sp. PORK10 BA2
TTATCGCCAGGTGTGTGGATTTGACGCATGGACAGATTATGACGCTTTTTCCAGTTGTTGTAGCGGCGGCAAAAGTTGCCATAGCTACAGCTCCATTCCCCTGTGTTCAAGCCTTCCTGCCATAGCAGCGCGAGTGTCACACCTTTCTTTGCCAGTTCCCGATGGACCTGCTCGTATGAGATCGTTTCGGGGGTGGCCGTCAGTTTTCGTTTACCCTTCCCCAGTAGAGCTTGGGCTTCGCTATCGCTCAGCTGCTGAAGGTGCTCGTAACTCAACGATTTTGCCGCAGCACGTCGCAGATAGTCTTGGACGGTTGAGCGCGCTACATTACAGCTACGGGCTATGGCTGTCTGGTTGTGCCCTAACTCGTGAAGTCGAATGATTTCTCTGTACTTCTCCATCGGCAAGGTTGCTCCTTGTGACTTAGCTCCCATTCTTCGCGTTTCCACCTCTACAGCTGTTTAAAAAAGCAGTGTAGTCGGGTGCCGAAGTGGGCGTGATTTGCCTGCCGAAGTTACCCGTGATTCAGGTGCCGAAGTGGGCGTGATTCAGGTGCCGAAGTTAGGCTCTTGGCCACTTTTGGTGAAACTCGGCATGACAGCGATTTGGACTCACGCAATATTCGGTGTTCCAGCTAGCACATCACCAAAAATGGCCAAGAGCCCGAAGTTAAGCGTGAATAGGGTGCCGAAGTAGGCGTGATTTTGCATCAACATCGCAGAAAACGAGTTGAGTGCAATGACTCGACAGTGCATTGAGGGTAGACGCTTTGAAGACATCGATACGCTACGGGCTGAAACGACCGCTTGGTCAAACGATATCAACAACAGGCAACGGGGGGTTGACTGGCAGATGAAGGTCGATGATGCTCGCTGTAAGCTAGCCTCCGTTTACCCTAAAATTAAGCTTTGACACTGCACTAGGCATTCTAACTTCTTCCGTGCAAGCTTCTTCCTCAATACTAGAACCAGTAACTGCTGAAGGTAACCGTCCCTAGCAGCAAATCATTAGGCAGCTAAACAGGAATATCGCCTTCAGGCAGAGATTTGTCGGTCAGTGTAGGTTGGGGAATCAAAGAAGGAGGCGCTTGTCCCATCCGTGCAGCCAAACAAGCTTGAGTGAGAAAATCAAGAATATTTCTACCCTGAGCTTTGAGAGAGGCGGTCACCGTTAGCATTCGAGTAACAAACAGAGTGCCCTTTTGAGATTGGGTGCCAAAGCTAGTTTTTCGCCAAATGACAGCCGGACGCAACGCCCGTTCGGCTGCATTATTGGTGGGTTCGACACCGGGTGTAGACACAAAGGTCCATAAGGCCGATTCGACTTTTAAAAATCGCCGACACGTTCTGACCGTTTTCGCCAAAGGCGTTTTCTCATCGGCTGCAATCGGTAGAGAGGCTGCCTCTGCTAATACCGCCTTGAATCCTCGTCTGAGATATTCGACCTGAGCCATAAACTGCTGCCGTGATAAGGTGCCGTCTCTGACTCGATGCCACCATCTGAACAAACGACCCTCCCGCCTTAGCAGTGCCTCACCAATTTCTTGGGAGACTCCTGTTCGTTGGGCAATGGCGGTTAAGTCTCGTTTGAGATGGGCCCAACACACTTGCCAGTTTTCTAACGAAATCCAACCGTAGGCACTATGACGGTCAGAATTGACAATGCCGCTAAATGATTCGCCAATCAAGGCTTTGGCACTCGCTTGAGACCGACTGAACACGACTTCAAAAAAGCTTACCAACGGGCTCACCAATACCCACAACCATCCTTTGCGACCTTGCGGATTACGCCCATCGCGATTCCCTTGCGGCATGCTGGTTTCGTCACTATGGACCACGGGCTGGGCCTGAACATACCTCTTTGCCTCGTTCACAGGGGCACTCACCGATGCGCTCACCTCCTCACGCAACCGACCGACGCTCCCCCGTGAGAGGCTTACACCGAATAGGTCTGCCATCAACGAGCACACTTGGCGGTAGCTCTGACGATAGGGGCCACTCAACAGTGACACAATCGCACTCAATCGCTCTCCGTACCCTGACGCTGACACCCCTATCGGCAACTCGGCTCGGCTCAGATGACCACACCCTTCACAGCTAAGCTGATGAAGTCGATATTCAACCACCATCGGCTCGATGGGCGGCAACTCTATCACTTGATGACGATGGGGGTGACTATCCAGGCCATGCAATGCGCTTCCGCACTCCGCGCACACGGTTGGCATGACCTCCTCTACTCGGTCACAATCTTCGCTCGCCTGAAGCTTACGGACTTGCCGACTTCCGGTGACTGACGGGCGACGGTTTTTCGGCTTCTTGCTGCGCTTTTTTTCGGCAACAGTCTTGCCAAAGCCATCTGTCGATGGCGGTTTTGATGAATTTTTCGAGTTCTTATTCAGCTTCTCTTCTAATTGGCTTAAGCGCTCACTTTGATGATCTAAACGCTCGCTCAATACCAACACCAGCGCTTGGATGCTCGGCGGTGTAGCATCCCAATCTGCTTTTGGAACTTTGATACCAGCAATTTCAATCTCTTCGTTCATGGCTCCAACTTAGCGAATCTAGAGACCCTCATTTCATAAGGTTTCTTTAATTTCCTGGGACGGTTACCTGCTGAAGAATATTTAGCTCGAGGTATTAACAACTCACTTTTTTCTGAACGGAGAGAGCAAGCCCTTTCAGATCTTGAAAATGCAATTCGACTAAAGCCTGATAACGCTGAAGCTTTTTTTTATAGGGGCAAACTCAAATGTGATCCGGTTGATAGAGGATTTGAATATAAAATAAAATGTGACGATATTGGGCACCTCTATTTATTAGATTTTTGAAAAATCGAATCTCAAATGAGACTGTTATCCAGCCTCGTCGCTAGAAAATCAGGCGACACAACCAACCAACGCGGTCCATATTGCCGTTTTAGAGCTGGTAATCCTGTCGTTTAGGCAATCGCCTCAGCCATGTCTTGCTTTTGCCAGAAGACATAGCGTTTGATATTGTACGTCAAGTTTTTGAGGCCGAGCATGGTTTCGGCTCTCGCTAACCCAATGGTACGAATGACTTTGCCTCCCATCTCATTGACCATGGAGCCAAAGACATGTTCAACCTTGGCACGGGTTTTAGAGCGTTCCCGATTATCGGCAATCTGCTGTTCGCTTAGGGGGCGATTGCGATAGGCTCGTTCATTGATATGACTCTCAAAGCCCATCATCTCTAAGACGGCTACGATGGCAACCGAAAGATAGGCGCTATCGGCCCAAATCTCATCATCGGCATTGTCTGCATCCAGCAGCTGACCCAGCACTTTAGAATCATGAACCGAGGCTTCGGTGACCGCGTAACGGCGAATGAACCCATGCCCCGCATCTCGATTGATATGGTTTTTATAGCCATAATGAGACGTGCCATTCTTTTTTGTCCAACGGGCGTCGACATCCTTTTGCGCTAGCTTATGGGGCGTATCCTGCCACTCCTCTGGCACCTTGCCTGCTTTGATAGTGGCATTGTCCTCTCGAGTGTTGCGTTGTTTGGGAACCGGAACTAAGGTAGCATCCACGATTTGGCCACATTGGGCCTGGTAGCCCGTTGTATTAAGGTACGTCCCAAACTGCTCAAACAAGGGCTCCACTAGCTCGGCCTTCCGTAAGCGCTCTCGAAACAACCACACTGTTTTGGCATCCGGGACCGAGTCTTCGAGGCCCAGGTGGAGAAACCGCATAAAGGATAACCGGTCATTCACTTGGTATTCCAGCTCATCGTCGCTAATGTTGTAGAGCTGTTGCACGATTAACAGCTTAAACATGACGATGACATCGGTGGGTGGGCGACCTGCTTTACGCTGACGCGGCTTGTCATACACGCTGTCTAAAATCGGTCGAAACTCATCCCACGGAATCATCGCGTCTAGGCAACTCAACAAATCCTTTTTTGACTCCAGCTTTTGATGACGGGTCTCAAAATCCCAAAATCCTTGTTGTCCCATGCGATGGTGCCCTGCCAACCCTAATCCTTCACCATGATCTCATATTGAGACTCTATTTTTCAATTAATCGAGGTGCCCATAAAAATCTACTTTATTGATTTCTTCAATAGGATTAGCTTAAAATAAGCGTAGTATTTGTGTTTTTTTACTTATACTCTCACGGTTCGCTTATTTACTTTAGTGGTTCAGAGAAATGCAGAAACGCTACATGTAGCGTAAAGCCAAGTGGTTATTGAAACTCATTATCAATTCATCCGTACGCAAGAATGCTATTCAGAAAAATGTTTATTTGTCAATACCTCGAAAACCCATTGCCTTCGTCATATTTCTGAATCTCAAATTATTTTGGGCGAACCATGAGTATACTGTCATACCTAAGCCTAACGTGCCTAAGGTATTTATTGATGGGTATCAACTTAAGCCGGGAAATCCTGGCTAGGTGGGGAATCAGGGGCCAGGAGCCAGAAGCCAGTGAGATCCTGATTCCTGGCTTCTGGCTTCTGAACACTATCCTTGGAAAACATCCCGCTTTGAGTTGGTACCCATTTATTGATTATAGAGATCCATCTATATGCCTAAAGGAATAGCTAAAACCAGCATAAGGATTTTGCTTGGTTTTACCCTCTCTATTTTGAGCACATTTTATCTACCTTTTCGACTTACCACACTGCAACCTGCTATAGCTCAAGTAACGGCTGAAGAACTTTTAGCGCAGGGCATAGACAGAACTCTTATCTTCGATGAAGAGGGAGCGATTGAAGCCTTTGCAGAAGCTATTCGGTTGCAGCCTGGTTTTGCCGAAGCATACTATCAAAGAGCTTTATTTCTTGCTCATGAAGAGGTATTGACGCTTTCCGCTGCTCGAAAACTCGGCCTGCGAGGAGAAGGTGATGTTCTGAGACAAAGAATCCAAAATAAGGCTATTGCCGATTTTACCTACGCAATTCTACTCAACTCTGAATACCTTGAGGCCTATTATCAAAGGGCTTTCCTCCATGCCGCACAGGAAAATCACTATCAAGCAATTTCAGATTTTTCTCAAGTCATTCGTATCGATCCCACGTTTGCAGATGCATATTTAAAGCGAGGAATACATTGGTATGCCTTGGACAAGTATCAAGAGGCAGTTGATGACTTCAAACAGGTTAGTCAATTAGTTCCTGAGTTTTCTGAAGCCTATTACCGAGGTGGTTTTGCATTAGGTAAATTAGCTCGCTATGAAGAGGCAGTTTCTAACTTTGTAGAGGTAATTCGTTTAGACTCAGCACAAAAAGCCTTTCAAGGAGATAATCAACATGCGATCTCTAATTGGCAAGACTTTTTGAATAACGATCCCAAAGTAGCGTACTTTCGTTATCGAGGAATTGCAACTTTTTATGTTTCTAAAAATTATTACAGTAATCCAATTCTACGCCTCTATGATTCTCACGAAATAGCAAATGCGAGTGCAGATTTGGAAATAGCTGACCAATTAATGCACCATATGTCTCCTGACATTAGCTATTTCCAAGCTAGATTAGCTAGCGGAGAAAATCAAATCGCTAGATTTGATGAGGCAATCCAACGTGATTCTACTCGAGCAGAATCTTTTTTTTTACGGGCACAGGCACTCGATCCGTTGGCCTCTTCTCCATTGCATATTAATTCGCCAATGAAACCATCTCAGAATATACAGCGAGTATTGAGTGACTATGATCACGCCATTCAGCTAGATTCTGAGTTTAGTGAGGCGTATTACTATCGTGGGCTTTTAAGATCTGCACTGGGTAATGAACGAAGAGCACGACAAGATTTTATTAGTGCTTTTCAACTCAATCCTACAATTTGGAAAGATTTAGAATCTTTCCATGACTTATACTCACGATACGAAATAAAAATAATTGACAATCTGATTCACCAATTGGATGTTAACCCAATAACCTCAAACGATTATTATCAATGGGCACAGCTTCGAGAACACCTGCATGATTTTGCAGGGGCCTTCCGCGATTATAACCAAGCTATAAGACTCGATCCCAACCATATAGAAGCTTATTATTTTAGAAACCTGATTCGCCTAAAAGACGAAGAAACACAGGATAAACTCCTTTCTGGGAAAGCAGAATGTGATACAGCTACTGAAGATTTTTCTCAAGCCATTGAAAGGTCTCCTGAGTTCGCTGAAGCGTATTACCAAAGAGGACTTTGGCGTTCTAGAGCAACAGGTTATAAGCATTTGGACCAATGGAGAGAAGAGATTTCACCTGCTTTGCGTACATGTCAACAATCTGCAATCGATGATTTGACTCAAGCTATTCGTCTAAACCCTGAAATAGCAATAGCCTACTATGTTCGAGGTGATGCCTATTCTTTCCCTCAACTTGATCTTGAGGAAGCCATGAGAGATTTCACTCAAATGCTTCGGACTAATCCTGAAATATTCAATGGTAGAGGAGAAGATGTTTCATTTAATCCAGAAAATGCAGCCACGACACACAAAAAAGTCGATGAAGAAACAGAAATTTTAATTAGTGATCCTCAAAATATTGAATCTCTTTTTAGACGAGCATTTTTATTAATTAAATTAGGTGAGTTTCAGCAAGCAGGTACAGATTTTGACAGTGTTTTACATCTGGAGCCAGCTAACACAGACGCTCTTTATGGTTCTGGATGGACTAAGTATCGTTTGAATGAGCTAGACAAAGCTATCTCGGTACTAAACAAGGCAATTCAGCTAAATCCAACGTATGTTGATGCATATGTATTACGGGCTCTTATTCATTATGATCTGCAAAATTTAGAAGAAGTGCTTCAAGACACAATCACAGCTATGCGTCTTGAACCAAGTCGACCTAATGCCTTCTTTATTCGTAGTCTTGCATTGCAAAATATAGGAGAATTTGAAGATGCGCAAAAAACTTACCATATCGCTCTTGGAACCTGGCCTTGTATTGTCTGTGCCGGGGGTTCAGGCATTTCTGGTGCTCCAGAGACATACTTTAGTCGAGCAGTAAGTTTAGCAAGACGAGGTGACAGAAAAGGAGCTGTCCGGAACTTTGAATTAGCTGCTGATTTGTTTCAGCAAAATGGGAATTTGGCGTAACTACTCAGGCTTAAAAAATTAGAGAGTTTTCCCAGGTTACAGAGATTATCAGCTAGCGTAATCCAAATATAGGAATTGGTAACCTCCTTGAGCAAGCCCAAGGGTCGCATCAAACTCA
>NZ_JAYGIG010000089.1:0-7157 GCF_034932105.1 Leptothoe sp. PORK10 BA2
GTGAGCCAGGACTCAAGCATCTTTTAATTCTCAGAATCGCATGGGTGAATCAACGCTTTGATGAGGTATTTCCCGCAGTTCCTAAAAGCTCTTTGAAACACCCATCCCACAACACTTAATTACGCCCGGATATACCCTAACTTTCTCAAAGGCCGCTATTAGCGGTCTTTTTTATGCCAATCAGTGATGCCCAGAAGATCGGTAATCACCATGCCAGCCAATGTCATTGCCTTAGTTAACTTGATACCATAGTTCTATCTACAGAAAGGTACAGAATATTCATCCTTACCCAGGGCCTTAGGCATTCATGTCCTAAGAATTCAGGGAATGTGAATAATTTTGAAGTACTATATCTAATGCCTGGGGCGGCGATTAAGTTGTCCCCACTTTTCCAAGTCTGCTTTCGCTCTAAATGGTCCTGAAATGGTCCAAAAGGTGGTCAAAAACTGTTTGGAGACGTAGTTAACCCTAGAGAATTACCATGAAAGATCTCAGTCGTTATAGAAACATCGGCATTTTCGCCCACGTAGACGCGGGCAAGACCACCACCACTGAGCGGATCTTGAAGTTGACCGGTAAGGTACACAAGATCGGTGAGGTGCATGATGGTGCGGCCACCACAGACTTCATGGACCAGGAAAAGGAGCGCGGCATTACCATTCAGTCCGCCGCCACGTCTTGCTTCTGGAATGACCATCAGCTCAACATCATTGATACCCCTGGACACGTAGACTTCACCATTGAGGTGTATCGTTCTCTAAAAGTACTGGACGGTGGTATCGGTGTATTTTGCGGTTCCGGCGGTGTAGAGCCCCAGTCTGAAACCAACTGGCGCTACGCTAACGATTCTGAAGTAGCGCGCATTATCTACATCAACAAGCTGGACCGCACCGGTGCCGACTATTACCGGGTGGTGCAGCAGGTGAATGATGTATTAGCCGCCAAACCATTGGTGATGGTGCTACCCATCGGTATTGAGAATGACTTTAGCGGTGTGGTTGACCTGCTGACCGAAAAAGCTTGGGTTTGGGACGATTCTGATGATCCCATGAACTACCAGATCACCGACGTGCCCGAGGACATGCTGGATGATGTGGCCGAGTGGCGCGAGAAGCTGATTGAGCTGGCCGTTGAACAGGATGACGTCGTCATGGAGAAATACCTCGAAGGGGAGGAAATTTCCATCGATGAGCTGAAAAAATGTATCCGTAAGGGTACCCGTGACTTAGCTTTCTTCCCCACCTACTGCGGTTCTTCCTTTAAAAACAAGGGGGTACAGCTGATACTAGACGCCGTTGTGGACTACCTGCCTAGTCCCACGGAGGTGAAGCCCCAGCCTGAGGTGGATATCGAAGGTAACGAAACCGGTGGCTTCGCCAAGGTGGATCCTGACTATCCCCTGCGCGCGTTGGCGTTCAAAATTATGGACGACCGCTACGGTGCCCTCACCTTTACTCGGGTGTATTCCGGCACCCTCAAAAAGGGTGATACCATCCTCAACACCGCCACTGGTAAAACTGAACGGGTGAGTCGCATCGTTGAGATGCATGCCGATGACCGCGAGGAAATAGACAGCGCCCAGGCCGGTGACATTATTGCCCTGTTGGGGATGAAGACCGTCCAAACCGGTCACACCCTCTGTGATCCTAAGAAGCCAGCAACGCTGGAACCCATGGTCTTCCCTGACCCCGTAATTTCCATCGCCATTGAAGCGAAGGATAAGGGCGGTTCTGAGAAGATGGGGATTGCCCTAGGCAAAATGGTCCAAGAAGATCCCTCCTTCCAGGTGGAAACGGATCAGGAAAGTGGTGAAGTGATTCTGAAGGGAATGGGCGAACTGCACCTGGATATTAAGGTGGACATTCTGAAGCGTACCCACGGTATTGACGTATCCGTAGGTAAACCTCAGGTGGCCTACCGTGAGTCCATCACAAAGGTGCTAAACGATAGCTACACCCACAAGAAGCAGTCCGGTGGTTCTGGTCAGTTCGGTAAGATTGAGTACACGATCGAACCGAATGAAACCGGTGCAGGCTTTACGTTTGAGTCCAAGGTGACCGGTGGTAGTGTCCCCCGTGAATTTTGGCCTGCGGTGGAGAAGGGCTTTGCGTCCTGTATGGAAAAGGGCATGCTGGCCGGATTCCCTGTAGTGGACTTTAAGGTCACCCTGACCGATGGTGGTTTCCACCCGGTTGACTCCTCTGCCATTGCCTTTGAAATCGCCGCCAAGGCTGGCTACCGTCAGTCCTTTGTCAAAGCCGGTCCCCAGATTCTGGAACCGATCATGGCCGTAGATGCCTTTGCCCCCGAAGACTACGTGGGCGATGTGATCGGCGACCTCAACCGTCGTCGCGGCATGATCAAGTCCCAGTCACCCGGTCCAACTGGTGTCCGCATCAAGGCAGACGTTCCCCTGAGCGAAATGTTTGGTTACATTGGTGACCTGCGCACCATGACCTCCGGCCGTGGTCAGTTCTCCATGACCTTTGATCACTATGCCCCTTGCCCCAGAAACGTGTCCGAAGAGGTGATCAAGGCAGCCAAAGAGCGCCAAGGCGTCGCTGCCTAGGGCGCGAACAACCTCTCTAGTTAAACAATGAATGAGTAATCCTCGGCTAGGTAACTGCCGAGGATTTTTTTATGAGGCGTCGTTGCCTCCTATATCACTAGGGGATTCCCCAACCATAATGGCGCATCCCACATTCCGCCCTTTAACTGGCACATCAAAACATTAATAACGAGGCCAGTAGATCACAGCATCCTAAGAAGTGTTGAATTCTCAATAAGCTAAACCTATTGAGAATTCACAGAAAATAGTTCACCTGAACTAAATTGAGGTCAAACCCTTTTCCAGAGAAGGTTTCAAATTTAATACCTGAGTGTGCCAGTTGGAAGTGCAGAATGTCGGGCGCATCTATCAAACCCTGGTTTTCTCCAAAACCCGGTTTAACTTGCCGCTTTTGTACCCTTCCAAATCCAGGGTCACATAGGTAAATCCATAGTCCTGGAATGCTGCCACCAGGGTTGCCAAATCCACCCTGGCCATAAAGTCCTTAATCTCCTCCGGCGGCAGCTCAATCCGGGCCGTTTCCCCATCGGAGCGCACCCGCAGATCGCGTACCCCCAGCTGACGCAAATAGCGTTCACACTGGCCCACCCGATGCAGCTTTTCCGTTGTGATCAGTTCGCCATAGGGAAACCGTGAACTTAAACAGGGTTGAGATGGCTTATCCCACCAGGGGAGCCCCAAATATTTCGATAGTTCCCGCACCTCTAGCTTGCTCAGACCCACCTCTGCCAACGGAGACCGCACCCCCCGTTCCTTAGCCGCCTGGATGCCGGGGCGATAATCCTGGAGGTCATCGGCATTTAAACCGTCCACCACATAGGGGTAGCCTTCGGCCAGGGCGAGGGGTTTCAAGGTGTCGTGGAGTTCGCTTTTGCAAAAGTAGCAGCGGTTGGTGGGGTTACTGGTGTAGTTGGGGTTGTCCATCTCATGGGTATGGACAATGCGGTGGGTTAGGCCCATAAACTCAGCCTGATGTTTAGCTGCATCTAGGTCCTCTAGCATCAGCGATGGCGACTCGGCGGTAACAGCTAGGGCTTGATCACCCAGGACATCGTGGGCAATCTTGGCCACCAGGGTGCTGTCAATGCCTCCGGAGTAGGCGATCAGGGCGCGGTCCATAGCGTGGAAGATCGACTGAAGCTGCTGCAGTTTTTGGGTGATC
Source organism: Leptothoe sp. PORK10 BA2 (assembly GCF_034932105.1). Taxonomy (NCBI): domain Bacteria; kingdom Bacillati; phylum Cyanobacteriota; class Cyanophyceae; order Nodosilineales; family Cymatolegaceae; genus Leptothoe; species Leptothoe sp. PORK10 BA2. The sequence goes on from NZ_JAYGIG010000089.1 coordinate 3,732, forward strand.
ATAAAGGCTTGAAAGGGTTGGAAGGTGTCTTCAGTCGGCAGTGGTTGTATGTTTAGCCTAGCTAAGAAATGAAGCTTTTATAAAGGGTTTCAATAATTCTGTTTGGCATAAAAATGCTTGACGATAAGAAAAATCCCGTTTCGGGAGGGGTAGTCCAAAGGCCGAGATGGGTTTCGATCGTTTGCGCTAACGGGGAACCTACCTCGTTACTCCTTCCAGGAGGGGAAGATATTTTGGCTTGGGTTATTGGGGGATGATTTGGGATTTGGCCTGGGTTACTATTGGCTTTACTAATCAAGCATCCGTAAAAAATCCCATGGCTGATAAGAAAGAACTAACCCATCCGCAGTATAAGAAGGACCGGGAGGTAGTGACTGGCCTCCTAAATGGTGAGGCGACGGACTTTAATTTGATTGAGCTAGCCCGACTACGGATTCGCTATGACGGGTTTCCAGGGGCGCGGGATATCCAGCAGGATTTGGATAAGGCCTTGGCGAACTGGTCCCTGACGGAGGATGAGCTAATGGCAAAAACCCGCGAGATTCATCAGACGGAGATGCTGTATAAGGCACAGCGGACGAAGAAGGAGGATTGGAGTTAAAAGTAATTTTTAGGAAAAGTTGGGTTCACTGGTGTATATCACCCTAATCGCACAGTAACCCTTATTGATGAACAAGTTAGCAATTGTCGGAATTGGTGTAGGTGTTCTTTCTATTGGCCTATATTTCGGTGCCAATCTCTACGGCACTAAGGTGGCCGAGGCCAAGGTGAATAAACTAATCAACAGCATGGAAGAGGATAACCTGGCTGTTGAGTATAAGGATATTAGCTATAAAGCTCTGGCCCAGGATGTGCATGTGGAGAATGTGACTATTAAGTCTAAGGATGATCCGGGGGAGATGACCATCGAGAAGGTGATCATCCGTGAGATTGATGAAAAGTCAGATGTACCTAAAGCTTTTGATGCTTCGATTCAGGGTTTGGTGGTGGATCTAAACCAGCCGGAACAGTTGGAAATGGCGAACTTTTTGAAGCAAGCTGGCTATGATAGCGAGCTAAAGTTCGACATTGATACTAAGTATCGCTACGACCAGGCTAAGCGGGAGATGAGCGTTGATACGTTTAAGGTGAGTGCTGATCAGGTGGGTGATCTGAGTATCAACATGAAGCTGGGTAATGTTGATGTAGAAGATTTTGAGTCCCAGAAGACATCGCCACCGGTGGATACAATTTTCCATGGGTTTGAGATTACCTATCGGGATAATTCGTTTGCTGATAAGCTCTTTGCGGCCATGGCGGCTGAAAAGGGTGTCACGGTGGATGAGTTGAAGGCCCAGATGACGAGTCAGCTGACGGGGGCGAGTCAGTTTTTGGTGTCGTCGGATAATCAGGTGGCGACGGATGCGGTGAATGAGGTGGTGGCGTTTATTGAGAATCCGGAAGGGTTTAGTGTTTCGATGAAGCCGGAACAGCCATTGCAGTTTGCGAGTTTGATGGGTGAGAATCCTGACAATTGGGTGGATATGCTCAATATTGAGATTAAGTCTTTTTAGGGGCTTGCACAGTCCCGGAGGGTGAGTCGTGCCCACCCTTGAATGCCGTTATTTCGCAACACCTTTGTTGCAAAATAACGGCATTATGATGCATGGGGAGAATTGTCGGTCAAATTGGAGTTTACGCTAAACACTGGCAGGTAATATGGGTTGGTTTAATTAGTCTGAAAGTGTTGCTGAACCTAAGAATGGTTCTATCTGCAAAGGCACCGTTACAGAGTACTTCATAGGGTACTTCAAGCAGATCGGATGGTAAAACTTTGCCGTTACTGATCCTCGCGATGGTTTTACCTGTAAAACGTTTTTCTATGGTATTTCAAACAGATCGGTTCATCTCCTAAATCAGCAATGGCCAAAACTTAAAGTCATGAATTGGCCTTAGGGGTCGTAAAGAAATAACTTCACACTTTTTAGCTAGAATATGGCATATCCCGAGTATGCCGAGCTATCAATCTTGTGTCCAACCGAATCGTACATCAATGTCAATGCCCCATTTGCCAAGCCCCAGCCTCGCACCCTGATAAAGAATTGCACGCTCAGATGAATCTCTATCTGAGTCGTCTGGACGAGCAGCAACGTCGTTGGTATGTAGCGCTAGAGGCTAAAAAGATGGGGCATGGTGGCACCCAATACATGTCCTTAGTGACTGGAATGCACGTCAATACCATTCGACGTGGACGACGAGAATTAGATGAGGGATTAGTCAGTCGTAGGGCAAATCGCGTCCGTTCCCCCGGTGGCGGACGTTTACCCATTGAAAAAAACACCTGAAATTCTCTCATGGCTTGATGATTTGATTGAAGGAGAAGTTGCTGGAGATCCCATGAGCGGGCAGCAATGGTTACGACGTGACCTTCGATATCTCAGTCGAGCGTTACAGGCATCTGGGGCAAGCGTCAGCCATATGACTGTTAGACGGTTACTCAAACAACAAGGCTATTCCCTCAAGGCTAACCGCAAAGAGCATAGCCCATCTAGCTTGGAGCGAGACCGTCAGTTTCGCTATATTGAGCGAGTCAAACGCTTATTTGTCCGCGCAGGCCATCCAATCATTAGCGTGGATGCCAAAAAGAAAGAACTGATTGGCAACTTCAAAAATCCTGGGCGTTCCTGGCAACACGCAACTGAAGAAGTGGATGTACATGACTTTCCATCCTCTGGCATCATCCGAGCTACACCCTATGGCATCTATGATGTGTGTCATAACTTAGGCTATGTCTATGTGGGCATTTCTGCTGATACCGCTGAATTTGCTGTCGATGCGATTAGTCGTTGGTGGCAACGTCAAGACCGTCCCCAGTTTACGGATGAATCCAAACTGTTGATTCTCTGTGATAGTGGCGGTAGCAACGGTTATCGGACACGGAACTGGAAAAAGCAACTACAAGAGATACTAGCGGATCCTTTCCAAATTGAGGTCATGGTCTGCCATTATCCCACTGGCACATCCAAGTGGAATCCGATTGAACATCGATTGTTCAGCTTTATCAGCTTGAATTGGGCAGGGGTGCCATTGCGTTCTTTGAAAATTATTCTGAACTTGATTCGAGGGACAACGACTGATACTGGGCTTAAGGTTCAGGCGGCTTTAATCAGGCGTCACTATGCCACTAAAGTGAAAGTTTCAGACCAAGAGATGGCCATGCTTAATCTTTCCAGACGAAGCATTTGCCCCCAATGGAACTACATTCTCAGACCTCGGGCTAAAACCGACTCAAAAGTGTGAACTTATTTCTTTACAAGCCCTAAGGGCGTAACCGGTGTTCCTCGGCCATCAGTAAAGGGGCTGAAGTATTGTCAGTTGGAGGTTGTAGAGCATCAAGCAGGAAATAGGACTAGAGTTGGAATATGAACGCCAATCTAGTCCCAACAA
>NZ_JAYGIG010000090.1:0-6734 GCF_034932105.1 Leptothoe sp. PORK10 BA2
GTTACCGCCTCGACGCTCACGGCGGCGGCCTAATTCCTCCTAAGCTGATGATACCCTCATATGCTCACCTTCAAGAAGTTGAAAGCTTCTGTATCAACTGATACGATTTGAATTTATAATTGCTGCTATCGTTCACTTCCTCTTGCGACTCGCCGCCGATGGTGCCTTCCATCCGGTTTAGCTCAAAGCTAGCTAAGGTCTCGTTCGCCATGTAAGTTTCTTGCACAATCGCAGGTAGCGTTGAGCGATCATTCGGTGTCCCTCCCGTCAGCCGATATAACTCAGTTACATCGCAGTCGAATAATTCCTCAGTTTCCGCCTGGATCGAATCACGGATTGCATCCGCATCACCACCATTAGCATCGATGGACCCAGTAAATCGACGAAAAACCGTAGCTCCGGTTGAGCGCTTGCGGTGGGCGATTTCGGCTTTCTTAAATAGGTCAAGCTGCTGCGAGCTGTCCGAATTCGAAGGCTCCAGGGAGTGCTTTTCTTGTTTCCAAAAGTCCGAGAAGCGCATCTATTGATTCCTTTTCTTCGTGGGCACAGCCGTCTCTGAACAGAGTGCGAATACCTTGCAAAATCAGGTCTAGACCATTTTTGTATTCCAGAAAGGCATCCAGAATTTCAAACCGGTATTCGTACAGCGGTTGGGTAGGTTTGAAGTTGAGATAGTGGGTAATTAGTAGAGAGCTATCGAGCAATGTATCGTAGCTTTTTTGGGCTTCATACCGAGCTAGGGCTAAAATCCATGTTTTCTTATAGCGTCGGTCGCCAAATTGCTTTTTGATATCCATGCCGAACTCATCGGGTGGCGACGTTAGCTCACCTTTCCAGGAATGCAGCGACGTCCACAGCCGCTCTACTCGCTTTTTGAGTTCGTAGATTTTCATAGGACAATTGTATCAACAGCCTTTCATCGAATCTACTACCACTTGTAAATATTTTTGTTTGGTTAACGGTAACCTGTATGATTCAGCTAATTACACAATTATATAATGATGTAATTAGTTACTTATATTTCTGCATCTGTACATAAATTCGCCTGAGTTTTCCAGCTTCCTTGCGTTCCTGCATCCTTTCATTGCCAAGGGTTAAGGTTTTATCCATTAACTCTTTATCATCCTTGGCGATCAGGTAAAGGGCTTCGAGTAATATCTCGATGCTCAGCTTTTTATCCCGAACGAACTGCTCAATTTCAGTGTCGAGCTTTTCTTCAAGGCGGATATTGCGGCGCTGGCCGACGGTGATCAGTTCATCCATTTGCTTGGGCAAGGTGGGCGCTTTGATCACCACGGCCGTGGCTGGTTTGGCCTGCTTAGTTCGAGTTTCCTTTGGAGCCGGTGCAGCTGGTTCAACGGGTATAGCTTGTGTGGCTGGTATCGGTGTCAGGTTGTCTACAACGGGTTCTGCTGCAGGCTCATTCTGGGCACTGAGGGAGGTATCGCGGTTAACCTTGGGTCGCTTTTTCTTGCGAAAGGCGGCTAAGGATGGGTTTTCGACTGGATTTTTATCGGGCATGCTAGACCTCCTTTAGCTGGTTGATGATCACCTCAAATGGATAGGCGAGGTCTGGCTGACCTAGGTCTTCGAGTAGGATGCCTTGACTGATGGCTTTTTTGAATACTTCAGACTCACGAATGGAGGGCAGAATTTGCTCTTTGCCGACTTCGCCGGTTAGAGCATCAATCACCATTTGGGATTCGTTGGTGCGGGTACGGCCTACCCAGCGATCGCGAAAGGGGATGATGCCCATAATTTCAGCATTGCTGGCTCCGTCTTCTTTGAGTTCGTTAATAGCATTGAGGGTACGCACCAAAGAGCCATATCCTTTGACGGTACATTCTGCCGGGATAAGCACCAGGTCAGCGGCCCCAATGATGGACTTACAAATTTGGGAGCGCTGGGGTGGGGAGTCAAGGATTACGAAGTCGAACGTTTTGGCAGCGGGCTCCAATCGTTTTTTGAGAGATAGGGCACCGATACCGCTGCTAGCAAGGTAGTCTTGCACCTGGTCGAGGCCATCATCGGATGGAATGATGCAGAGGTTTGGGCAGTCAGTTGTGTAGACAGCATCGTCAAAATTGACTTGCTTACGTTACAGCTCTAGTAGTGTGGGCTCGTCTTCTTCGACATTGTGCTTAAGAAAAATAGTCAGGTTTGACTGGGGATCACAGTCAACGGCCAAAACGGAGTAACCTGCCTTGGCCAGGTACTTTGAGAGTAGGACGGCAACTGTGGATTTGCCCTGTCCTCCACTAAGGGATAATGAGCAAATTATCTTCATAGTTAATTACACAATTAGACAAGAGTATACATATCTGATTGGCTTTTTAGTTTGAATGTTAAGCATGATTCTGTGTTTGCGGTGCAGCTGGTTCAGGTAGAAACTGAAATCACAACCATTGCCGGACTAGTCAGTTTGCAACCTCTAAGCCTTTTCCGTCTTCCATGTATTCTCAGCCCCAGATTTACCAGACTTCGTAAACCGATAGCCAAACCGTTCAAAGTCCTTAGTCGGCACAGAGTTACTACCCAGCAACGTTGCTAACTCACTGCTGGGCAACAGCCAGCCTCGCTCAGCTACCTTGTCCAGCCACTGGTATCGACCAAAGGGCTCACTTTCCGTTGCCTCGCGTATGGATCTGAGGGTAGGGGCTTCATCACCGGACAATTGATTCTTTTGTATGGCAGACACTGTCTGATGGGTGTCTGGTGTGATCGATGTCTGAGTTTGGGCAACGACATCGGCGGCAGCTTCTTCCGTAATCAAGCCGTCCTCTGAAATAAGGCGATGCATTTCGTCTAAGCAGCCGAGAACAGCTTGATTAACGTATGCCTTGACTCCAATTTTGAATGGGGCTAGGTCAGGATTTAGACCTTTAAGGGCATTGATCCGCGCGTAGACCTGTGATCTAACGATTTGGTATCTGTCTGTGAGTTCAGCGACTGGAAAGTCAGTATCTTGTCTACGCATCTCTTAATTCTTTGTAGGTTCCTTTGTAGGATTCTTTGTCTTGATTGAGATTCCTGTAAATTAAAGGTTTCCCCGATATGATTTTTATTTTTTGATGGTTGTCTGTTGATTATTTTGGAGGTTGTCCGTACAATCTATGTACAAATTCTGAACGCTTGTCGGACGTTGGGCGAACAACAAGCGTTCAGAACGCAAACCCTTGATGGACAAGGATTAACACATGATCATATAACCGATCCGGCGATTGATCGAACAATTGCCGAACAAACTGACGTACAAACTTTGTACACCGCTGTACAAATTGCTGAACAGTTGAACATTAGCGAGGCAACGATCCGCAATCGTTGGTTTGAGTGGATTGAAAAAGTAGTCCCAGAGCCCCTATTACGGCAGGGTAAGAATCAATATACTCAGCTAGCATTGGAGCTATTTAGTAAGTTTGCCACTGTGGAACTTTGCGATCGCAACCAATGGGTCGCCGACACCAAAGCCCGCTATTCCCACGAATGGGAAAGCGCAGGCGTCATCGAAGGCGAACTGATGCCCGAGGCAGTGGGCAACGTCTTAGCTTTGCGTCACACCCAGACCCATGAGCTAGAGCTAGCCGTCGCTCAGCAGCTGCAGCAGTTGGAAAGCCTGATCGACCAGGCCAACACCGCCGAAGGCAACCTATCGGAAGCTGACTTAAAAGCTGCCGTTACCCGTGGCCAGCAACGGGCCGTGATGCTCTACCAAGCGGAGCTACAGGCCGAGCTGCAAACGATTAACTCGTTGAAGCAGCGGCGCATGGGCGGTGGGCAACCATGACGCGGAATATTGTGGGCCTGATGTGGATTGCCTTGGCAACTACTGGCTGCCCTGAGTTAGACCTGTTAAGACCTGCGCCGGTGGAAGCGGTGGAACCCTCCGCCGCGCCACCGCCTGGCCTACAGCCCTATGGCGTGGATGGTGAGCTAAGCGAAGCGGATATCAAGGCATTGCTGTATCTGCAATTTCCCCAGAGCTACGATGCCATCTCTCAGCGGTTTGGTTTTCCAGCCTATCGAGATAGCATTTCTGACTATTACAAGCTGCCCAATGGTCGATGGGTAGCGATTCAGTACGCGGGTACGACGGTAACAGGTCTTAAATTCAGTGACTCAGGGGACTAGGAGCACGTTAATCTATGGGTAGCACCACAGTATTAGATGCCATGAAGCTGCCGGAGCTAAAAAAACGAGTTTGGCGAGTATGGACCCGGCTCAATAGTTGGAAAGGTGAGTTGACTAGCATCCCTGAACGTTACGTTGAGGATGTGAAACATTTTGGTGATCGTAGGTATAAGGCAACATGGGTCAAAGCCTTAGCCCGGTTCGAAGCCATACGCACCTATGAGACCTGCTTAGATGGGTGGGCTTTAATTGCCATTAACTTCAACTTTACCCCGGCCCACCGAAACTACGAGTTCAGGCATGAGATCATCGATGAGTTTTTGATGTATCCCGATGGATTGGAGATGATCAGAGATGGCCTAGAACAACTATTTTCATCTGATTTTAGCCATCAAGAAAGAGAGAATGTTCATGGCTTTTATTCCCTGGTGGAAGAGCGAGAAAGACAGCATCGAGGAATCGGCATCTCAGTTGGACCTGTTGAATCAATCGCAGGAGCTAGCGCCGCCTCGTAAACGAGTTGATGGGGCGATTGTTTTTAAGCGGTTTACAAAATCGATTAAAGACAATGGTGGTGACGATGAAGTTTATCAGGATGCTATTGAAGCTGAAACTGATGAGCTGTTTGGTTGTACTGTACGTGAGCTTTATCAGAGTACAGGTGGCAAACGTAATCGTCGCGATACATTACCCCAGCCTGCCCAGGAGGCTTACATGGTGAATGAGTCGTTATCGGCGAATGAGCTGGAGCGCATGCACGGTACCATCGGCGGCGAATCGCAGGATGAGGTTAACGACCAAATCAAGGCGGTTGTGCGGGAGCAGGCCAAGCAAACGCGGAAGTGGTTGCCCTGGTAGGTGGTTCAGGAGTTGCGATCGCAACTTCCTAACGCCGTAATCTACTTAGCGGCAGCTATCCTAGACTTAGTATTAGTACTAACTCAGCCCCGGCAACCGCTGGGGCTTTTTGCTGGCTGCCGTCGTCCGTAGACCTACTTCTACCCAGCAGAATTCCCACCACCACAGCTGCCCAAGTCTACCCGTTATAGGCAACGCGTCAAGCCAAGCTTGCAGCCTCCGTTACGTAGCGGCTGCAGCATCGCAACAGCGCTTAAACTCCGGCTACAAGTACGCTTGACGCTGCGTTATCCCAAATAGCCAACGCGTTGCCATTGGGTAGATAGGGCGCGTTGCGTTGGTTAGTTTTATGCGTTCAGTTCCATTTGAGTTTGTTTCTGGTTTAGCGTCTGAGTTTGGCGCGGTTGAGTGCGCCTGGCGCGAGTCTGAGCGCTCGTTTACGGGCTACGTGGCCGAGTGTTGGTTTGCCCAGCTGCCGTCAGCGTTTGCGGCCAAGTGGTCCGCTGTGGTGGGCTACTCGGTGTTAGTGCGTTCGGTGGCCGGTGGGCCTGGTCAGTTTGCGGTGTCGGTGCCGGTGGTGGTGCCTCAGGGGCAGGTTGTTCTACGCGGGGGGCAGCGGGGTGGGCGCGTTCGAGTGCGGCTGGTGCGCTAGCGGGGTGGGGCTGCGGCCCCTTTTTTTGGACGAGAAAGGGCTACTGAAACATTATGATAAGTCCTATTCCAACCCAGATACTGCCCATAAATATCGGCAGAAGGTTCCACGGAAGTAAGAAGTGCAATCTTACGCTGTTCTTGTCCAGACCCATGATGATATCAGGATATTTGGAATACCTCTCAAGCTTGTGAAGTGCTCTTACGCTGCAACGGAGACTATATCCAATAGAGAGACACGAGACTAATCCTGTAATGCAGATGAAAAAGGTGGCCACGGGAGATTTGTCCCATAAAAATCCTATGGATGTGAAAAGAAGTCCTTGTAACGTCCACATCCAGGTCATCCGATGATTTAGAAGGTTATTCTCTTCAGAAATCATCTGCCTAATGACTTCGTCGGATAGGCTTTTTAGTAGTATTTCATTGCTTTGATCCATGGAGGATAGAATTTTCCTTGACGATACTCTAAACATAACTCGATTAAAGTGGAGTCATTGCAAGCGATTAGCAGATTCATTTTAGATAATCACGCAATTGTGACTCCCACCCCCACAAAAAAGCCCCTGCCGTGGCAGAGGCTTAGACGTGTGTGTAGGGGAGAGTCTGATTAGAGAAGGGTGCCTCACGAAAGGTAATGAAGCTTCACTGACGCACGGAGACGCGCTAGGCACCCAAACTTGGTTAGCCTAAGCGTCTGCCCCGTCAGCGAACGACGGACTTAGTACGAGCATCCAGCGCATCGAGGCGAGCTTCCTGGATGTTGTCTACAGATTTGGTCCGAGCATCCAGCGCATTCAACCGCTCAGCCTGAATATCTTCAACGGCTTTGGTCTGGTTGTTCAGGTGCTCAATCCGTAGCTTGTGAACGTCGTTCTTAGTCCGAGCATCCAGGGCGTTTAGGCGCTCAGCTTGGATATTCTCGACAGCCTTAGTGCGGGCGTCTAGGGCCTCTAGCCGAGTCGCTTGGATATCTTCGATGGCTTTGGTCTGGGTGTTTAGGTGCTCGATGCGTAGTTTGTGGACGTCGTTCTTGGTGCGGGCGTCTAGTTCTTCGAGGCGAGTGGACTGAATATTGAAGCTAGCGGGCTCAACGG
>NZ_JAYGIG010000091.1:0-6543 GCF_034932105.1 Leptothoe sp. PORK10 BA2
TTTTCTGGAACCTCTCGTCGCTACTTTTTTCATTTTCGGTAATAGCGAGTTCTTTTTGACTTGTATTCCTAATGATTGCTACTAATTTTATGAGATTTCTCAACCTGGCAAATGAAGCCATCTAACGTTCCCGGTCAGCGGCTGTAGTTATCTTAAACTCGTCAACGATAACTTCCTTTAGTCCGCTGCACCGGGATTGTTAGACTATTCACCATATTTTACAGCTCAGAACATTTATTCTCAATAAAATTGAACTCCACTAAGTACCTGGGCACAATTAAAAACCAGATACAAAACCCCACGCCGCCTGCTGAGCGGGCGGCGTGGGGTTTTATGGGTTTTATAGTTAATTGTGCTCACCTACTTAAGTAAACTCACAATGCTTCAACTGTACAAGTATATTCACTTGACGATAATTTGATTATTGTCAAAATCAAATAAGATCTCTATCCACTTGTAGCCTCGGTGAGGAATAAAAACTTCAAAAAACTTGCTGTCCCTCTGATTTTTATGAATAGCTTGAAAGTTGATACTTATGTTCCCTTTCCACCACCAGTTGTTTGTTTCAACAACATCTGGATATGGCTTGGCATAGCTAAAGCTCCAATTTTCTAGTTTATCCCTTTGATTACCACCTTTGATTTCTATTGAAGTTATAGGGCATAATGCTGACGAGCTTTTTGCTGAAAATCGAATTTGCCTGCCATTAAGAGCGAATTCTTCAAGAAATGTATCGATTAAAATTTCCACTGTATTTAGATCAACTTTATTAAAACCAAGCATTGGTTCAATAAATTGACGATACCTGGCAATGATTTGCTTCTTTTCTTGATGAGAAGCAACAAAAATATGGAAAAAGCTACCCATAAAAGCTTCCAATGTCTTTTGCTGTTCTCCAATAAGTATTTCCGCATAAAGAGAACGATCAAAGACCTCAATCCAGTTTTCATCTACTGCTTGACATAATGCTTTGAACACTGAAAGTTCTTTGCTATGTTTTCTGTTTAACCAAAACTTTACTGCGTCCTCATCCGAACAGCCTTCTGTAGACTGTTCATTTTCCTCTAAGATTTTAATGGCTTCATTTGCTATGAATCCCAGACGCTCAAGTTTACTTATACTTATAGAAATATCTTTAAGAATGGTGAGATCACCAGTTTCAATGCGTTTTTTAATGCGTTCTGACGCTTCTAGCGAAAGCCGAAAGCCTAGAGGCCTTGGTTTACTCCCTGTTCTGGGCATGTTCACCTCGAAAGCCGCAATTATCTACTACATTTTTCTGCATTTGTCAAGGGAACTAGGTGCCCATGACTCCACAAACATTTCATAGCTAGGATTCCCTCAAATCCAGTTCGGATTGACGTAAACCATTCTGGAGGCGTTGAAAATGTCTAAATCTCATAACAGTTATTCCAAGCAAGAAACTGATGGTTGGGGCGATCCTGTGACACGTCACTACGACGGCAATGATCGACAGGTTGGCTATTCCAAGCAAGAAACTGATGGTTGGGGCGATCCTGTGACGCGTCACTATGACATGGATCATGACCAGACTGGCTACACTAAGCAAGAAACTGACGGCTGGGGGAATTCCGTGACACGTCACTACAGCAAGTAGGAGAAGCAAACTTTACGCCTGTCTTATAAGAGTGTTTTGGGTCTTGTTGTTAGCTGAAGCATCTAAGAAAAATTAAAGGTGTTACGCATGTCAACCATGATTACCAGAGCACTCTTTTTTCTTGAGTGCTTCAAATCTTTCATTAGGAAAATCGAAGAAAATCCTAGTGAACTGTACTTGTTTATAGTTTGCCTTTGAGCATTATCTCATTCTGTTTTCTGTAAGTATCTCTAGAGGTTTTAGCAATCATGTCTACCGCGATTTTTTCTGCTGATAACGTATTGTTAAGCGAGTACGCTGAAAACTCTCAACTTCTTAAAAGAATTTGGGAGTGGGACTTTACGCGCGTTGAAAAGCGATTGCTCAGAGAGCGCCCGAATTTAAACATTCAGAAAGCTCTGGAGCAATTTCGCTACTTTATGTATTTATGCTTGGCTACTGGCCCCATCTTTGTACCAAATCAGGAAATTGATGATGTAGCTCACACAGCAATTGTGTTTACTGAAGACTGGTTTCGATTCAGTCTAGAGTTTAATGATGGATATATTCATCATCAGCCTCTCGATGAGCCTTTGCAGCCGAATGAAGCTGCTCAGAAACTGAATCAGATAGAAGAGCTATCCATGAGTCACTTTGGACGCATGGTATTTGAAACTGGTGAGTTTGTTTGTGGAATGATAACCGCAGCTCCAGTTTGCGGCATGGTAACTACAACGCCCGTTTGCGGTATGGTGACTTCGGCTAAAACGATTTAGCTTTTCTACTTTGCTTTGAAGCTAAAGTGTATTTCTGAGAAATAGATGGAGATAGGCAGTTTCTTGCTAGCAGGTAATAAACTGCCCATCTCCATTTTTTGTCATATGGGCAGGGTTCAGTCTAACGATTTGCTTCACCTGCCGCTCGTAACCTCTCGCATTAGCCAATTATTCTCATACGGTCAGCGTGCAAGCGAGTTGTTAGCTGTCCTTTGAAAGACTTTAGATTTCAAAGTTTTGAGAGTTGAAAAATAAATCCATAGATTGAGGATAAAAATGTAAAGCAAATTAGTATGTACCAGTAAAGCCTCCGATTTTCGCTCAGGCTGGAGGTTTTTCCATCTTTTTTTGCACGCTCTAAAACATTTTCCCAGCCATACGGAGACGTATTTTTGTATCCAACATTTTCGATACTCTTGACGTAATACGCTAGCTGCTCTACTCTCCGTGAAAGCTTGTCCGACCTAACCATGCCCAAAATGGATAAGACAGGCGGAAAAAACCAAGCAGGCAATATTAATAAGGATGGTGTTTGTAGACTGGCAAGCCATGCGTATATAAGACCAACCCCAATTACGGAATATCTCTCAAGATCAAAATTCTCTTTGATCAGAGTCGCTATTCTTTCTCTGACTAATTTGTATTCTTCAATCAATAGTAGTGTATGTAGTTCTGAATTTTCATCCGCCATTAAATTTTACCTGATTTTCTATTTGTGGCACGGACAACTCTGAGTATAAACAGCTAACGTTCCTGCTGAGCGGCTGCAAGTAGCCTTCGCAACATAATAACGTCTCCCGATAGTCCGCTCCAGCAGGGTTGTTATGCGGCTTGCCACTCAACTCAAACGATCTGCTATACACTATCAAGATTAAAAGCTTTAATTATTATCTTCGCCACTGCCTAACAAAAAATTGTATTCCTAAAAATATCAGGGAAATGACTGAAATTACCTGTCCTAGGTATATGGAAACATCTGCAAAGTTAAGTACTGGTATTTGAGATGATCGAACATCTATAAATACAGCATTCTCATTAAAGACAATTTTTTCCACAGTGTTACTTATAGCTCCAGCTAAAAATAATCCAACCCCAAATTGCAAAGCTTTCATAATTTCCTTGCCAAATTTAGAAAGTAGCCAAGAGATAAAAAAGATAACAGCAGTAACAAACAAAATAGACCCTATCTGAATCAAGAGTAGAAACTGATTGTTATCAGAAAACATGCTAAAAGCAGCACCTACTCCACGCAAGTAAGTCAAATGCAATATACCTGGCAACAAGGGGATCGTTTCTAGTGGGGATCTTGATTCTAGACTTACTCTAATACAATATTGAACGAACAAAATTAGAGCTGTTCCTATAGCGGTAACTGTCCACATTAGTCGATTGCTAGTCATCACCAAACACCAGGGTTCATAAACTTCCTTATCTCTAAACTTACTTGAATCTTAGCTACTCAGAACCTTGAACTTGCATACCCCACCAAGAACTGACAGCATTGTCCTTACCAAGGATCTGCGGCATAACGTTGCCTATCACCCGCCGCAGATGACCTCGAACGCTGAATAGATAAGCTTTTGGCGGTCGGTGTGCATGGGCGTTGTTAGGGTTTATTCATCAGGATAAGGGTTTTCCCTGATAAATAATAGTTAGGGCACGTTCAGCGTAGCTATGCAATTCTGCGTCATTTATAAAAGCTGTATCAGCAGCAGCATTTGTATCATGATGAAACTGTCCTGCATAATCGTTAATTTCATAAAGTTCAGTTGCTAGCGGTTGTAAATAAACAAGTGGATTAGGAGGTTGTGCCGCTTTTGCATCCCCAATAATTTGTCCAAAAAGTTTGTTCCGTTGGACATGTCCTGGAAATCGTCGATGCAAATATCCTTCTAGTAGTGGACGAATAGAACGTGCTACTACACATAGATCATCAAAAGTTTCACCATTTACGAAATCTTGCAGTATCTTATGATTTCTGTAGTAACCAGAAGCACATTCTTTATCAATATCAAAGGTGGAAAAATCGGAGCAGTCATTAGCAACTCGACTAATTTTGAATAATTGAGTGGGAATTTCAACTCGGCTTTGCTGCAAATCATCACGAAGATCTCGTAGGAAATGTGCATCGTGCCCAAGCACAATTAGCTGAGCCGATTTCATGCCGATCTCGCGTAAAATCCTTTTCGTTTGGGAACGTCGATTCCGATCTAGGCTACACACAGGATCGTCAACCACAATAATTTTGTCGCTGAGATTTGCATCAGCTTCAATGCGGGCAATAAAAAAAGCAAAAGCTAATGTCCGCTTATCACCCTCACTTAAAGCAGTTGAAAAAGATGGAGCAGCATCCGCTGAAAGCTTCACATCCCGACCTTTTACCTTTAAACCATAATTTGAGCGAGGAAGTCCTGTACCCCGATAGTCATGACTTAGCTGATCGATTTCAAATAGTGCGCCAAACTGTCTTGCTAAAGTATTGATCTTGCTCTGATATTGCTGAAGTGTTTGAGTCATAAGATCATCTAGATCACTGCGAGCACTGACCTTCTGACGTTCATGTAACTGCTTCGCATCTCTTGCATCATTCCATTGTTGAATTAAGTCACAGACAGTTGATTCTTGACGAACTTTAATCAGTTTCGACCTTTCAATTTCTTTTTGAATTTTCTGAATATTTTCACCAGCTAGTTTACGCTTGAATTCAATTATCCTATCTATGGAAACTTGAATTGATTCATTACAATTTCTTACTGCTAAAAGTACTTTTTCCCAAAGGAGTTTCGATTGGGCTTTTTCAGTATTACATCCTACTGCATCTAAAGGGTTTTGTTGCTTGACTTGAGCCAATTTGTCAAATAAGATGCGAATTTGCTTGAAATTGTCTGACAATACAGTTTTTTCTAATTCAAATCTCTGCGAACCTATATGTTCAGCCCATTCATTAGCTAAAGACTGATTCTTTTCTACTGTAGAAATGAGTTTATCAATAATTTCATCAGAAAGCCTCTTTTCAATGCCTTGCGCTAAGCTGGAAACTTTAGACTTCAAATCTTTGTATGCTTGATTGAAATGAGTTTTATAAGCTTTAATTAGATTATCTGATTCAAGAGCCTGTCCGCAGTATGGGCAACCATTTTCATGATTAAATGCTTGCCCCTGACTCAACCAATTTTCGAGATCTCCATTGGAATACTTGCTGATATGTGACCGGACAGTTTCTTCAGCATCTCTTTCAACATCTTCTAACGTTGTAGCAAGAATCCCAAAAAATGCTTCTAGGTCAAGTGATGGCTCAGGAATTAATTCTGGGCATGCTTTTCTTTGAAGGACTGCATTATTTTTAGCAGCATCAAGTCGTATTTGTAGAGAAGTTATTTTCTGATCTACATCTGGATCTGGCTGCAAGCTAGCAAATTCTTCAAGTGACATTCCATCTCTATAATTTGCTAGCTGTCTTTCAATAGCAGCTACTTCCCTCGACTTTTCAGAAGCTTTCTGTGCTTCACTGTCTACTTTTTTCTTTAATTGAACAGCATCTTCTCCTAATGCAAACTCTAATAATCCTTGCCTGTGATTTGCGTTAACAACAGTTCCAGAATATACATTTTTGTCAACGAATTCAGTATCAAAAACTAAAAGGTCAGAGTAGGAGTAAGACCAGACGTTGCCATCAAATTTAGCTTGTGTTCGAGAACTCTCTCTCTCAAACAATAGGTTTACTTCTGGGGCATTATTGCTATCGAGTGATTGGCGAAGAACAACTGATTCTATATCACCTGTCGAACAAGAGCGTAGGATGCTTGCTAGTGTTGATTTACCACGACCGTTTTCTGCATAAACCAAAGTGGCTCTGGCAAGTGGAGTTGAAGTACAAGCTGCATTATTGAATAGTCCTAAATTTTTAATGTGCAATATTTTTTTGAGCATGCTCGCACTCTTAATACTCTCTAGTGTCTCTATTGGATTGAATTGTCTGTCAAGGTAATTGTACCCTGGAGGTTCAAATGGCTAAAAATCCAATCATAGCGATGCTGAAAACCCTAACAACTTATTATACTGAAACTTTCCGTATATCTACCCCACACAAGGTAAATACCCCGAAACTTTCCATGTATCTACCCCATAGAGCAGATTATACTGAAACTTTCCGTATAAACATCCCGCTCA
>NZ_JAYGIG010000092.1:0-6519 GCF_034932105.1 Leptothoe sp. PORK10 BA2
ACCCAAATCTGAGCCCAAAGTCGCAGCCTAAAACCCAATTGTATCTCTTAGTTAAGATACTCAGGCCAGTCAATAGCTTGAGTACGATTCTGAATGCTTCAAGAACAGATTTTGTCTAAACTCCAGTCAAGTACCCTATTCATTAATCAAAATAAATGTGGGGATGTTTTGATGGCGCAGTTAATTTAAGATTGAGGGATATTTAGCTTCCAAGCATAGATGTCCTGGAGGCAAGACATACAAGCTGTCTAGCAATTGAGCGTATGTTCCTATGATCGTCCCGAGGCTACTAACCATCAGAGTGAAGTGTTTGTCCCAAAAGGTTATATCGGTTGAATGCCAACCATTCGACGGTAACAACCACGCTAACCCACATGCTAACCTAAGGAGGCATACTAGAGTTGCTCAAATCTTAAGGAGAGCAAGATTCAAAACCCCAAAAATCAGCGGAGCGAGGTCCTGGATAGCCAGTAGTGGCCTGTATGAAAATGCCCCTATTCCCATGTTCGAACTAGGAATAGTGGAGGAATAAATGCCGCAACCATCCGTTTTAGTCATTGATGATGAACCCGGCAATTTCGAGGTAATTGAGCTTCTCCTAAGCACAGCTACTGAGGTAATGGTCCCCGAGGAAGTCTCCCCCCCAGACACATCAATAGATAGAAGGCAGACCTATCGACTGCATTACGTCGCCAGTGGGCAGGAAGCACTGGTGGCGCTTGATACGTTTAAGCCAGACATTATCCTACTAGATGTGATGATGCCGGGTATAGACGGCATCGAAGTTTGCCGCCAAATCAAAGCAATTCCCAAGTGGCAATCAGTACCTATTATTATGGTGACCGCCCTCAGTGCCAAAGAAACCTTAGCCGAATGTTTGAGGGCTGGAGCAGACGATTTTATTAGCAAACCTGTGAATGCGCTGGAACTGCGTGCACGGGTCGATTCTATGCTGCGCATTAAGCGCCAATATGACAAGCTGAAGCGATTGACGCGGCGGATCAAAAAGCAGCGTAATTATATTCGTAGCGTCTCTAAACTGCAGCGTAACTCGATCACATTATTGACCAATAGTTTACAAGCACTCCGTCAAGGGGTGGCCACAAATTTGACTCAAGAGCTAAACTCTCCACTGAGAGGATTATTGGCTATCTTGACCATGATACAGGTTCAGATTGATGATATGAGTCCGGCTGAACTCAGGAAATCGATCAACTTAGCTACTCAATCAGCTCATCAATTAGAGACACTGTTACAACAAATGTTGTTCTATCTCTATTTGGAATTTAAAATCACGAAAAAGCCTGGTAAAAGATTGTCACTGCAACCCTCAAAAGAGCAGTATTCGACCCAGAAACTGATCTCGAATCTGGCTAAAATTCGAGCACAACAAGCCTGTCGATTTGAAGATTTAATTTTAGACCTGCAAGAGTCAAATGTTGCCATTACGCAGCAATATCTTACTTTAATCGCTGGTGCGCTGATCGATAATGCCTTGAAATTTTCTAATCCTGGAACATCCATTGTGATTCGGAGCACTGTTCAGGGAAATACATTTAATCTCTGGTTCAGAGATCTTGGTCGTGGTATGACTCAGAAACAAATAGCCAGCATTGGCGCATTTACTCAATTTGAACGACAGGTATCTGGTCAACAAGGGTTAGGCTTAGGACTTACCCTTGCTAAAAAGATTGTAGATCTTTACAGTGGAAGGCTACTCATTTCTAGTGTTCCTCAAAAAGGAACAACTGTACATCTTTCCTTGCCGATCAGTGACAGCGATGAACCTCAGCCACTGCCAAGTTAACCCCTGAGATGTTCCCATCCAGGGTGGGTGTTTTGTGCAATAGCAAGGACTAGGCATGTTACTGCGTTTCTAAAGTTTTGCATTTAAGAACAAACTTTCAATAGTATTTGCATGTTTTTCGAACAAATTTTGTTCAGAAGGAGTGAGTTGTTGCTGAATCATGTCTACTATTGTCTGGATGCCAAAAGTAACGATATCCCAATCGACATCTGTTAATGAAAACACTTGTAGGCAAATGGGTAACAACTGCTTCTCAATTACAGCTACACTATCTTCCAATACACATAGCCAAATATAAGCTTGAAGCATATTGATGTCACGGATAACAGAGTGCTGTACAGCACTAGATTGAATTCGGCCTTGACAACTAATATGGTTAGGATATGCCCTCAAGGTCTTTTGGTATGTGTGACTTGAAATTGAGTGAACCTTTGGTATCATCCTTCTGACCAGAGCAATCGTATTGGGATTACTCGTATTGGTGGAAGCAACTGAGCAAATTCGCTGCCATGGTATACAGATCAACTCGTCCAAAAGTTGGAGATACGGTGCTAACCAAATGTGTTCATAAGGATCGAGGCGGTGGAGAATACTCTGTCGAGTAAAGTGCATGTGGGTTGTCATAAACCCAACTAGATGACGATTGACAGACGAAAAATACATTGCCTTGAGATCTCGTATCTGTGGTCCTATTATTTGTATTAAGCTTTCAAATTTAGGTATCACTAAGGCTGTAGCCTTTAATTTGCCTGCTTCTGAATCGAGGATATGTAAATGCTCTAAAATTGGTGAGAATATAAAGGATGCCGCATAACAGTCCATCAAGGTTTCGTAGATTTTATACGTTTGAGTACTAAGCTCTTGCATCTCCCAACTATCAGGGGGGAGACCAACAGCTAATAAAAGCTTTTTGGTGTCCGTGGCCGCATGATCGCAATCTGATATGAGGTGACTAATTATTTGATGATACGTAGCTAGGCGTGATTCGTCTGTAATGGTTAACCGTAAACGGTTTTCCACATGGTTTTTTACTTGATTGGAAATTGCCCCTAGTTCTGGCAGGTAGCGAGCAACCCATATTTTCAGTAATTCGTCAGTGCCTGCAAACTGAACTTGGTTGAGCACGTGCATGCTGAAAAAAAAATAGTATCTTGACAATGACCTACGCTGCGATGTCTCTTACATCCACCATATCAATCATATCGAAACATAGGTCTAATATAGCTTTGCTCCCATCGTTCACAACATAGCTGTGCGCTGAAAGCTAGAAATAACAACAACTATGTGGGGAGCAATCGGCTGAAAGCTTTCAGCCGATTGCTCTATGCCTAAACCCAATTAGTGTAGCTAAACCCTACATCTGTAGATCTTTCTCAATTTGACGTAATTTCATCCGAGCTAATCCCAAGTTAGCTTTCTCGCGGTCCATTACTAAATAAAAGAAAGCGCCTGAAACGGTCTCACAGATGCGGATCAAGTGATATTGATTCCCCAAGGTAATTAGGATATCCTCGATGGGTGATGTGATGGCTAAGCCATCACGCGCTCTGTTTTTAGCTTTGATAACTTCAGAATTTAGGGCAATAGCCTGTTCTAGTTTTGCCGAAGGAAAAGCATTGCCGTTTAGACTAGCCTGTCCTAAGGAAAAACCTGTCCCCCAATCTCCGATGGCTGCTCCGATGGCACCATCGATCGATAGAGCTTGTTGAATAGACTCTTTAATATTATCCATTGCAGATAAAAAACCTCAAAAAACAATTTACATTGCACGAATAGATGTAGCAGATCTGATGTCAATGTCTAGAAAGAACAATTTTGGTAGTCTCACCGATGGCGATAGTCAGAAAAAAACTAGATCGAACCTAAGATTGAACAGGCTATATACCAATATTGTGAGAATTAAAATATTGATCTCTACTCAGTGCTCAGCAAATAGCAGAATGCACATCAGAAGAATTTTAACATCTGATCTAAGTTTGACAAATCCCAAGCGATTTTACAATAGAGAATGTGTATCTTACCTGCAACTTAACATATGAGGCTCAAGCTTAAAGGTTACAAGAAGAGTCTTTTCTGTGAAAATCTAAAACGTTAAAAGTGCTGTTATACTTGGGTTTATAGATTAAGATGAGAGGATATTTTCAATTTATTTTGTATAAGAGATTACTTGTGCAGGCATTGAAAAACAACAAACTGTAACAGGCATGGAAAAAGCCTTTGTTATGGAGGTTCCTCAGAATATACAGGGCTGAAAACAGGCTGAAGAAATTACGCTGACATTACATCGGCAGCAACGCAATTGTGGGCTAATGTGACATGATTTAAAGCTGGTTCAGCCGTCCTAACCATGTCCATGTCCAAGTCTGAAGGTTGGCTAGGTAACGGTAACGGATGAGCCTCTGCTGACATATCGCTAGAGATAGAGAAAGTCTGCACCATTTGTGGAATAAGAATGGAGAAAGTTGTTCCCTTGCCGATTTTACTTTCTACGGTTATCTCTCCCTCCATCATTTCAATGAATTTTTTAGTAATAGTCAACCCAAGGCCAGTGCCACCATACTTGCGCGTGGTGGAAGAATCGGCTTGGGAAAAAGCCTCAAAAATTTTCTTTAGCTGGCTCGGTGTCATCCCAATACCGGTATCTTGGACTTGAAAGTGGATCCAGCTAACACCATGATTGTTAGTAAAGAATGCCCGTAAAGTAATCACGCCTCCTTGGGTAAACTTACTGGCATTACTTAATAGATTAAACAGGCTTTGTCGGACTTTAACTTGATCTGCATAGATTGTTCCAATATCTTCAGCACATTGCAACCTTAGAATATTGTTGTTATTTTCGATAAGTGGTTGCATCGTCGATATTACATTTTGCAGTAGTGGCATAATGTCGAACTTTTCTAGATGCATTTCCATGCACCCGGATTCGACTTTGGATAGATCTAACACATTATTAATTAGACTCAGTAGGTGTTTTCCTGCACCTTGAATTTTCTGTAGCTCAGGTAAAAAGATATCCTGACCAATGTCTGCGGCATCTTCTTGGAGCAATTCGCTGTAACCAATAATGGCATTTAATGGGGTGCGCAATTCGTGGCTCATATTAGCGAGAAACTGGCTCTTTGCATGGTTTGCCTCCTTTGCTTTTTTACATTCATCCTTTGCTTTGTTCAGGGCTTTATCGGTGATTTTAAGGCTCAACGCGAGTTGAGCTTCTGCCTGCTTGCGAATGCTGATATCCTGCCAAAAAACGGCCAGATCATCTTTCCTCGGATAGAGGCGAAATTCTAGCCAGAGCAGTTTTCTATACTCCACTTCAAATTTAACAACGGTCTGTTGGTTAATGGCTTGCTGGTAGTAGTCCGTTAAATTATGTCCTAGTTCATGGGGAAATGTTGTCCAAAAAGATTGGCCTACTATCTCATCAGGCCTCTTACCCAGAGTTTTAGCAGCTTGGACGTTGACATAGGTAATATTCCATTGATGATTGACACTCACAAAACCATCATCAATACCTTCGAATAAGGTTCTAGCCATTTGTTCAGCTTTACGAAACTGATCCATGGTCAATATTAGGTAGATGGCTCCACCCAGCATACTGATAAACCATATAGTGGCGGCTAGTTGAAATAGCTTAGAGCTTTGGACAGCTGTTTCATAGGCTGTTTCATAGGTTTTTGATAGATCTCGAGTTTGCTGTTTTATGGGCAATGCCAATAGGTCTTGGGTGAGTCGATCAACTTGAGGCTTATGATCAAGAATATTTTGGACATATGCTAATACATCCTCTAAATTAGGATTTTCCTTAGCTGCATCACTGTTTATATATGCTTGAAGTTCTTCAACTTTAAGTTGCACTTCGGGGGCGATTGCTTCATCAGAATTTAAGGTATAGAGTAACGCTTTATCAAAGAGTTCTGTAAGAACTTGATCAAGTTGGTCGCTTGACGTTTTATCTTGCTTGGTTTGATCAATTAAAAAAGTTAAATGGTAGAGAGAATTTTTTAATAGTCCATTTTTTGCTTTGAACTCTTCTAAAAGAAACAGCCGTTGGTCTAGTGATTGAGCACCTTCTGTTAAAATAGACTGGAGTTTTTGAGTATTCTGATCATCCAAAAAGTCAGGAATATTTTGGAGTCTTTTGTACACCTTTTTTATCTGCTGAAGCTCTTGGCTTAAGTTTTCATAGGAAACCTTCAGCGAATAACGAGTTTCTAAAACAATCTGATTGACTGCCAAATCATGCTGATGCTGTTCGACAAGATGGGCACGATAATAGGCATGGTCATCAATCTTAATGGATCGACTTTTTTCCACTAAACCTACCCAGATGAGTAGAGCACTCACTGTTGCCGTAATAATAATGGATTTATTTTTCACTATTTATCTCCTGCAGTTTTGGTGACTAGTCTCCTTGTGCGACATGAAATTAGTGCGGCCCTTGTCAAGGGTGGCATAGCCACTCAAATACGTTTAGACACCTCTTTTCAGAAAAGGCTAAAGGGTATAATGACGTATTCCTGTTAACCTTCAATGACTATACTCGGCACAAAGATTGTTGGTGATGTCTTATCGTTAGTGTATTTAGTGTAAAGATTCAGGGGGGTCAGTCTCCTTCAGGGATCAATGAAGGTGCAGGAGAACCATGTCGAGAGGCTTTTAACGCATCGGTCAGGAAGTCAAAGATCGAGCGTTTCTGAGCCTTTAAGCTGGTA
>NZ_JAYGIG010000093.1:0-6436 GCF_034932105.1 Leptothoe sp. PORK10 BA2
ATGTTCTGCCGTATTCGCGGTTACCTATCCACTCTACGCAAACAGGGGCATAACGTTCTGGATGCCCTCATGGGATTGTTCTCTGGAAACCCTATAACTCTCCTACCCCAGCCTGAGTAGTTACGATTCACCCTCGCTTTCAAACACCTTGGCTAGCAGGCTTAGTTATTACCGTGCTGGCGCTGTTTCTGTTGATTCTCTCTAGCTTTAGTGAGAGTATCGGTGCGGTGATGGGAAGTCTGATCAGCTCCATTGGTGTCATGGTTTCTTTTTACTATGGTATGACCGGGTTGGCCTGCGCTTACTACTACCGAAAAGTGTTGTTTACGGATCGGAAAACGCTGTTCATGAAGGGCATTTGGCCCGTCGGTTCGGCTATTTTTCTGCTCATTTTGGCCGCTCTTCAGATTCCCTCTCTCGGGTGGTCGGTGTCGCTGTTTACGCTGGGTGCGATCGCAATCGGTTGTCTGCCCATGGTGTATTTCCGACGCAAATACTCCAGCTCCTTTTACTTTGAACCCGCCGAGTCGTACGATCCTCCGTCTATTGGGGGTGTACGTCCCTTAGAGCGGGTTTAGATACTTAATCAAAAATCGAACGGATGGTCTCTAGGAGAGATTCGTAAGAATCCATAGGAGCTGCGCTCCGTCCAGAGCAGTGTAGGATTTACTCCGCATTGACGATGGACGGAGCGCAGCGCTTTAGAGATGACGCCCACGCGGGGGCTCAGGTTTTCCCGCTCAAGCTGGTAGGCCCTAACGTAGCGAAGCTGTGATTTGGGGCAATTTAGCTTTTTTGCATCATGTGGCTAGTTGCGTGCGCAGGTACCTATTCAACCCTGGTTTACGGCCATTGGGCACACACCTCTCTCATTGCCTCAAGGCATAACGACAGCGTCTTCTGACCACCCAGACGAGCGAGTGTGTCTTTTAGGTCTGGAAGATTACCGAGAAAGTGTTGGCGATCTCGATAGGCCAACGTGTCTAAGCATTGAGCAAAGCAAGTGATATCAACTTGCATTTCTTCTAAGCGCAGCAGAAAGCCTTGCCAGGCTGAGGCACTGTGGTACTTATCACCAAATTGTTCTATTAGGCTGAAAGCGTTTTTCAGCAGCTCCGGTGGCAGCCGTTTCGCCAGTCCACTCAGGGCCCTAGCGCGGTCGGATTCAGCGCTAATCTGCCGGGTCACCTCCAGCGCCTCCGGCAGGAGCTCCGGTGGTAGCTGTTTCGCCAGTGCACTCAGGGCCCTGGCGCGGTCGGATTCAGAGCTAATCTGCCGGGTCACCTCCAGCGCCTCCGGCAGGAGGTCCGGTGGCAGCCGTTTCGCCAGTTCACTCAGGGCCCAGGCGCGGGACCATTCATCGCTAATCTGCCGGGTCACCTCCAGCGCCTCTGGCATGAGCTCCGGCAGCCGTTTCGCCAGTTCACTCAGGGCCCAGGCGCGGGAGTATTCATCGCTAATCTGCCGGGTCACCTCCAGCGCCTCCGGCAGCAGCTCCGGCAGCTGTTTCGCCAGTTCACTCAGGGCACTGGCGCGGTCGGATTCAGCGCTAATCTGCCGGGTCACCTCCAGCGCCTCCGGCAGCAGCTCCGGTGGCAGCCGTTTCGCCAGTTCAATCAGGGCCCTGGCGCGGGAGAATTCAGAGCTAATCTGCCGGGTCACGTCCAGTGCCTCCGGCAGGAGCTCCGGCAGCCATTTCGCCAGTTCACTCAGGGCTCTGGCGCGGTAGAATTCAGAGCTAATATGCCGGGTCATGTCCAGAGCCTCCGGCAGCAGCTCCGGTGGCAGCCGTTTCGCCAGTTCAATCAGGGCCCTGGCGCGGTTGGATTCATCGCTAATCTGCCGGGTCACCTCCAGCGCCTCCGGTAGGAGCTCCGGTTGCAGCAGTTTCGCCAGTTCACTCAGGGCCCTGGCGCGGTAGTATTCATCGCTAATCTGCCGGGTCACCTCCAGCGCCTCCGGCAGGAGCTCCGGCAGCCGTTTCGCCAGTTCACTCAGGGCCCTGGCGCGGTCGGATTCATCGCTAATCTGCCGGGTCACATCCAGCGCCTCCGGCAGGAGCTCCGGTGGCAGCCGTTTCGCCAGTTCACTCAGGGCCCTGGCGCGGGACCATTCAGCGCTAATCTGCCGGGTCACCTCCAGCGCCTCCGGCAGGAGCTCTGGTGGCAGCTGTTTCGCCAGTTCACTCAGGGCCCTGGCGCGGGACCATTCAGCGCTAATCTGCCGGGTCACCTCCAGCGCCTCCGGCAGGAGCTCCGGCAGCCGTTTCGCCAGTTCACTCAGGGCCGAGGCGCGTTTGGATTCATCGCTAATCTGCCGGGTCACCTCCAGCGCCTCCGGCAGGAGCTCCGGCAGCCGTTGTGCCAGTTCCCTCAGGGCCCTGGCGCGTTCGGATTCAGAGCTAATCTGCCGGGTCACCTCCAGCGCCTCCGGCAGCAGCTCCGGTGGCAGCAGTTTCGCCAGTTCACTCAGGGCCCTGGCGCGGGAGGATTCATCGCTAATCTGCCGGGTCACCTCCAGCGCCTCCGGCAGCAGCTCCGGCAGCCGTTTTGCCAGTTCACTCAGGGCCCTGGCGCGTTCGGATTCAGAGCTAATCTGCCGGGTCACCTCCAGCGCCTCCGGCAGGAGCTCCGGCAGCCGTTTTGCCAGTTCACTTAGGGCCGAAGCGCGGGAGGATTCATCGCGAATCTGCCGGATCACCTCCAGCGCCTCCGGCAGGAGCTCCGGTGGCAGCAGGTTCGCCAGTTCACTCAGGGCCTCGGCGCGGTCGAATTCATCGCGAATCTGCCGGGTCACGTCCAGCGCCTCCGGCAGGAGCTCCGGTGGCAGCAGGTTCGCCAGTTCACTCAGGGCCCTGGCGCGGTACAAGAATCCACCACCATAATCCCTGTCGCTACCGTAGCGATCCTGGATCTGGCGAATAGCCAACAGTACATCTGGCCAATGGGCCGGAAACCTTGTCGCCAGTTTACTCAGCACAAACGACCGGTAGGCCGCATCATTGATTTGATGGATTGTCTTCAGCACCTCAGGGAGCAAGGACTCTGGCATGTAAGGTACGAGTGCGGAAATGCACTCGGCCCGCTGCCAAGGATCTTGGGTTTGTTGCGCATAGGCTAATCCCTGGGCAGGCTGCCAGATCTGGTGCTTAACCAGGGCACCCATCAATTCTGCGGGCACATTGCTGGCCAGACTGTTGAGAGAGGTGCGAATTAGAGCGTAGCGAAAGAGCAGGGCCAACGTGATCTCCGGGTCAGCCTCATACCGCTTTTCAGCCGCCCCCCAGGCCCGAGCTAAGTCGTTTACAAAGCCAGCTGGTTTGCCAATCGCATCACAGGCGTCATACCAGCCATTGCGACCGGCCTCATTGGTCTCCCGCAGCAGTTGATGTACTGCATCAGGGCGTTTAGCCTGCTCCATGTGCCAGGTGAGAAAGGCATAAATATAGCCATCATCGGCTAGCGTATGCCACTGGCCGTTTTGAGTCTTAGCCCGGTAGCGCTCTAGCAGCTGGTCGTGGGCTTCGGCTTTGGTGAGCCCCAACCCTGGTAAGTCTCCCTCTCGGGCTGGGTGAGGTGGGCTGGTTAAGAGCCGTTGAGCCAGGTCATGCATGAGATCGTGCAGCCGATAGGTATGTTGGTTACCCGATTGTTTAGCCCCCGGCAGCATCAATGCCTTGGCACTGAACAGGCGCAAAATCGCCCCAGCCTGGCGAGGGGTGACCTGCCACAAGGTTGTGGCCATCTCTTGGGTTAAGTTCACGTCTTCTGGCACAATGCCTAGCCAAGCAAACTGGCGCAGCTGCTCGGCAGAAAGCTGCTTCAGACTGAGGTTAAAACAGGCCAGCAGGCTGTACTTACGCCGCTTAGCATCGTTGGGAATGTCCTCTTGGCTGTAAATATCCAAGGTTTCTAGTCGCACCACCTCAGCCTGAAAGTCTTCGAAGAGTTCGGCCCAGCTCACCCCTTCTTCAATTTGGGTGGCGGCCAGCTCTAGAGCCAAGGGCAGATAGCCCACCCGGTTGGCAAAGGCCAGGGCTTGTTGGGTTTCTTCTTCCCGCAGGGGCTCGGATAGCTTTTGGGTCATCAGGGCCAGCGCCTGCCTTTCGCTCATCACATCCAGGTCGTAGCGGTGGGCGTCTGGGATGCGGGCTTCGCGGGTGGTGACCAGCACACAGCAGTCGTTACCGCCAACCCGAAAGGGTTCCAGGTGCTCTGGGTGCCAGACGTCATCTACCACCAGCAGGGCTTTCTTGTCGTACAGCAGCGTGCGCAGGTGACCTGACGCCGACTCGATGGCCGTGGGCTTAGAGTCGGTATCGCCCAGGGCCTGAATCCAGCCGCTGAGCAGGGGCAGCAGGTCAGGGCTTTGGCCCAGGGTGGCCCAGAGAATACCGTCAGAGAACCGAGCTTGAATGGCCGCCTCATGAGCTAGTTTGGCCGCCAGCACCGATTTACCAATGCCCCCCAGCCCATAGATGGCACTGACCACCAGGGTGCCAAACACCTTCGGATCAGTAGAGAGCAGGCAGTCTCTCACCGCCTGCTGGTACTCGGGTCGCTCCACAAAGTGCTTTGGCAATGGCGGCATCTGTAGGGGCATGTCAAACCGCTTTCTGGGTTGAGGGGTAGGGCTGGTAGGCTTTGTCCCGCCGCTGGTCAACAGAATAGATCCGCTAGTGCTGTGGCAGCGAAAGCCTTGGATTTGTCCCTTCAGGGCCTGCTCCAATCGAGCCGTGAGGGAATGGTTGGTGACCTCGCCAGTGTCAGAGTTGTGAGGGTCGAGCCCGGCCAGCAGCGCCTCCGTCAGCACGCTATAGGCAGCCCCTGGGTTTTGATACGAGGCTTCAAAGTCGCGGGACGAGGTAATGAAGTAGCGATCGCGCACTTTGCCCGTTGGCGCCGATGTCACTGAGTTAAAGTTGAGCAAACTGCCGCTGTTGCAGCAGTCGAGCCAGATAATCTGCTGCTTGACTTCGCTTTGCTCAAGCTGAGATCTCAGCCATTGCAGCTCCACGCCTAGGTCGTCGTCTGGGTTGGCATCGGTTGGGGCCAGATAGCCATCAGCATCGTTCAAACTGCTTTGCCACCCGTGCCCTGAGAAATACAGCAGTGCGGTATCGGGCATCTGAGTTTTGGTTTTGGGGTTGAAGAGCTGGGCGATCGCCTCTCGCAACTGTTTTCGCGTTACCTGCCTGCTGGGACTAACTTGAGCAGCGTCGTCTTTAAATACTTCTGGCAGACGGCGCACCGTATTGAAATGCCCATGCTTTTCTAGAATCTGAGCGATGGCTTCTGCATCAGCGGCTGGGGAGTTTAGATTACCCAACTGGCTATGGCGGTACTGATTGATTCCAATGATTAGAGCATCCCGACTCATGGATTAGCCAGTATTCTAGAGAACAGATTCGTCCCCATCAGTATGGCTTGTCTCCTGGCTGATGCACCACCTATCAAAGGCCCCCATGACCCAACTAGCTCCAATCACCCTCGATGATGGCACCGTCATTTACATCGAAGCGACCGGCAATGTAAACGATATTCCCGCAGACACCACTCGTTCTTCTGGAGAGGCCACCCGCACCGCTAAAGGAGCCAGCGAGCAAGTCGCTCGAAGTTTTGAGGCGATGCAGGGCACCATTCGCGCCTACACCAGTTACACCCTCAATGCGTTCAGACAGATGGCCGGGGCTAACGTCGATAAGGTGACGCTCGAATTTGGGATGAAAGTAGCGGGAGAAGCTGGGGTGCCCTACGTCACCAAAGGCACAGCTGACGCCAACCTCAAAATTACAGTGGAGTGTTCATTCCCCAAACAAAGCTGAGGCTCCAGGGCTTAGGAGTAGCCCTGGAGCAGACCGCAGAGTTGCCCGCGCCGCAACCCCGCCATGATTGAAACTAAGCCTCAAAGCGATTCCTAAGGCTATCAGCGAACGACGGACTTAGTCCGAGCATCCAGCGCATCGAGACGAGCTTCCTGGATGTTGTCTACAGCTTTGGTGCGAGCATCCAATGCATTCAACCGCTCAGCCTGAATATCTTCAACGGCTTTGGTCTGGTTGTTTAGGTGCTCAATGCGGAGCTTGTTGACATTATATGATTTCCGTGGCTAATATAGAACGAGCGCTCGATATAAGTTCATGCCCAAAGTTGTTGACTCTGAAGAATATCGTAAAGAGCTTCTGCATAGAAGTTTCGATCTGTTTGCTAGTAGGGGGTATGCCAGTGTTACGACACGCCAGATCTCTAAGGAGCTAGGCATCTCTACCGGAGCGATGTATCACTATTTCTCCAGCAAACAAGTGCTATTTGGTAACTACTCAGGCTTAAAAAATTAGAGAGTTTTCCCAGGTTACAGAGATTATCAGCTAGCGTAATCCAAATATAGGAATTGGTAACCTCCTTGAGCAAGCCCAAGGGTCGCATCAAACTCAGTG
>NZ_JAYGIG010000094.1:0-6259 GCF_034932105.1 Leptothoe sp. PORK10 BA2
CTCCATAATGGAACTGGCTGATTGTAATGGTTTCAGCCAGTTTCGGACATTCCAGACCGTTTGGGTACTGGGATGTTCTTTTTTAGAGACTTTCACCAGTTAGAGATGAACTTCGCACTGTCCAGCTGAATTGTTAGACCCAAATAATTCTCCTATGCAGTATGCCAACTCCCTTAACGGTTCAAAGATATTAGCTACACCCGAGGCAAAAGGTGCGATCTGTCCGGCATGTGGGGCCAGTGTTCGTGCCAAATGCGGTAATCGTAATGTATGGCATTGGGCGCATATAAACACCGAGGATTGTGATACTTGGAGTGAATCAGAAGGCGAATGGCATGTCGGCTGGAAAGAGATCTTTCCCCAAGAGTGGCGAGAAGTAGTCATAGGCGAACATCGTGCAGATATTCAGACAGGCGGAGGTTTAGTTGTTGAATTACAGCATTCTCCTATTACACCTGAAGTTGTCAAAGAGCGCGAGCACTTCTATAAAAACATGATTTGGATATTTAATGCTACAGAGTATGCCGAACGATGCAGATTAATTTGCTGGTTCGGTGAACACCCGCATCCCATATACCCATATGGCCATCCCAACGATGCTTTTTGTCTTAACAACCTTGAGGAGGTGCTAGAAGCGCACGCGCATTTTCTCGCTTCAGATGGAAGGCCAGAAGAATTGGTTGACTTCAATGAAATTTCTCCTTATGAAAGAGAACTCGGCTTTCGAGAGAAGGCTATTCAAAAATCGAAAACCTATATTAAACTTGCTGAGAATAAAATTGCTGAATGGCAAGAAAAACGAGAAAACCCAAGAGCGGCAAAACACTTAGAGAATTGGCAAAGTAAATTAACCCAAGAGCAAGAAAAACTAAAACGTCGAGAACAGACTAGATTCCTTCGGAAACCATATCCAGCAATGGATGCATTGCAAGAACATATCCAGCTCTTTGACTCATTAATCCCCACCTGGAGAATAAAGTTCAAATGGAGTCAACCAAGATCTGGTAATTTAGCTTGTGATAAGCCAGTATTCTGGGATGTTGGCTCAGAACAACATCTCATATTTTTCCCTGAGGGTACAAGTGAATGCCATTCTTCAGCACTCGTGATGGATAAAGAAGTTGTTCTTGATGCTGTTAGGAAGTCGATAGTCTGACAAGCGGCTGCACTCAGAACGGCAATTTATGCGCTGGTTCTGACACAAAGTTTATCTCCATCTGGTGAGCCGCAAGCCGTTAGGCGACTTCTCATCGATACTATTGGTGAGAAAGACGTTTTAATACTTGGACGTTTTACTAAAGAAAGAAAAGCTGTGCTTGATGCAATTCGTAATAAACTTCGTGAGTTTGGATTTGTTCCAATCCTATTTGATTTTGAAAAGCCAACTCAAAGAGATTTTACTGAAACTATCAAGACACTTGCTGGATTGAGTAAATTTATAATTGCATCACTAATCCAAAGTCCAGCCCTCTAGAATTACAGGCTACTGTCCCAGATTACATGATTCCTTTTGTGCCAATCATACAAGAAGGTGAAAAACCTGTTGCAATGTTTCGCGACCTAAAACAGAAATATAATGATTGGGTTCTTGAAGTCTTAGAATTATGATTCGATTGAGAATCTAATCAAAGTTTTGGACAGTGCAATCTTAACGCCTGCATTAGCAAAACCTGATCAGCTCAGGCTAAGGAAGGCAACAGAAGTACGCACCCGACACATAAGAGACTTACGTAAGAGTTGTTGAGAAATCTCAGCTCCTAAACACACTGTCCCCTAGTTCCGTCTCCTCACACCCAGACTCTACCTGGCCCCCCAGTAGAGCTGCCACTAGTCCGAGGCAGCTCCACTTCCTAAACCAAGTCCAGGTTGAGAATCAAAGTCCCTCTCCCCTCGGGAGAGGGATTTAGGGTGAGGGCAACTCCAGTTTCTAGCCCACCCTACAGGAAGCAAGCTACGCCCCCAGCCCCTCTCCCAGAGAGCCAGAAAAACATCAAAGTCCCTCTCCCCTCGGGAGAGGGATTTAGGGTGAGGGCAACTCCACATTTCAAGCCAGACAAGCCTTAACCTACGCACTCTTAGCCTTTCGCAACATTTGAAACCACTGATGCAACAGTAAAACTCGAATCCGATAACAGTCATATCCCTCAGGATGCACCATCTGCTCCACAATGCCCAGATTTTGCAAAACATGGACCGCATCCAAACATTGAATCTCAGAAACACTTAATTTCTTCGACAAAAACGCCAGCAACGTTCTCGCCCTGAGCCAACCATCCGTATGGTTCGAAGCCATCGTCATCACACTCAACGCATTCAAAAGGTGATGAACCTTGGGCTTTGAATTATACGTTCTCAGCTCACCAATCATGCCATACTCAACATAGGCTTTCAGGGACTGATCACGAAATACCTTTCTCAAATTCTCCTGGGCAAAAACAAAAGAAATACGTCCCTTATCCCGGATTTCTGGCTGACTGCTAGCCTTATGGGCCAAAAATCCAGCAATCTTTCTGACCAAAAACGGATGTCCCCCACTCAACCGATGGATCGCCTGTACGGTCTGACGATCAAACTCCCACTTCATCAAACTACCAAGACCATTGATCATGGCTGCAGTATGGTAGATCGAAAACGGTTTGAGAAAAGACTCCTCAAAAAAACCATGGAGGGGATTGTTAGCCGTTTCCGAAAAGTCCCACTGCTTAATGCGATTACATTGGGGTTGCACTGCCGTTATCACCAAAGACATCAGCTGCTCTTTTTGGTTTAAGGCTCGCAACGCACCAAATACAACACTAAACTCTTTCGCTTTCTCCTCAAATTTTTCATTGGACCGGGGAAAGACCTGATCCAAATTATCCAAGCAACATAGAATCGGTAGTGCATAGCCTACCCCCTCCAGATCCTTAGATAGTTTCTTAAAATGTCCATAGAATGCCTGGACTGCCTCCGGTAACGGATAGCCCCCTTCCGCCAGGATGGGAGGCTGTTCCAACAGCGAATTTTTGTTCTTAGCCAGACGGTAAAGGTTGTGGAGAATTTCATCTAACAGCTCTGCACCGTAGCCCAGATCGTTGTACTTTTGTAAGTCGGTATAGCTCACCGCCCGATCCTGGCAAACTAAGGATAGCTGATGCAACACAGAGGACTTACCCGATTTGCGTAAACCAAACAGACCCACACTTTGGTTGTTCTTTACATCAGTCGCTAGCTCTGTAAGTAGCTCGGTGCGACCAAAAAACAACAGTTTGTCACGCACCGTTGTTTTATCCTTAAAGAAGTCAACCGTATCGGTATACCGCCGCACATGACTGGAGAGCACTTCTTTACATTCATCGGCATTGGGTAAAATCTGCTCCACTTCCGCCAAGGAAATAGGGATAACGTTAAAATCCTGATGCGCTTTCAAGTCTGCGATTAGCTCCCTGGTGGCATTTTCCGGCAGATCTTCGTATAGGATCAGCCCCGCCAAATCTGTATGATGGGCTCTAATCTCTTCAGACCGATTGAACAGCTGATGGATACTATCTTTGGTCAGCTGGCCAGACACCACAGAAACAAAAAATGGCGATTTGAGCCCAAATTTTTCTGGGATCTCAGTCACCAACAAATTACCTTCGTCTTCCTGTTTCGAGATCGCTCCCACCTGGTCCAAGAAACTCTGGGCGACTACCAGTGCCGGTCGATATCCCCCGGCACTGAGGGACAAAATCTGTTTCTCCACCGATGCCCATAGTTCCGGAGTTACGCGCTTAGCTTCCCGACGACATTTCAACAGCAGCTGCGTGATGTAAAGGCAATCCTGACAGGATCTAGCCTCTTCCTGGGTGAGCGTCAGCCATGATTCATCTATCCTCAGGATGCCAAGGCAGACATGCTTCAGTTCATCGAAAAACTTTTTGTGAACATGATTGGGAAATTGGGTGCCTGGAAGATTTAGACTCAGTCGATTTAGCTGCTCAAACAGGGTTAAAAAATCAGAGTTGGCAAAGATTTCATTGCGTCTTAGATCCTCGTCCAGGAGAGAGGGCTGCTCGTGACTCTTCAAATATCGCATGCTGCGGACGCTGGCTCTTTTCCGAATTTTATTGGCCAGGGGCTTCGCTAAGATAATGGCTTTCTTCAGGTCCCGCTGAATCCGTTTTCTGGCCCCAGCATCACTCAATTTGCCAGTCCCTTGGAGCTGAATGGTGACCGTGTGGAGTGCATTGATTAAATAGGTGGTTAGGGTTAAATCACTGGATGCCCTGAGGTTGTAAATAAAGTACTGCAAAAAGGCTTGAACGGTTTCTAGCTCCCCCTTCAATTTAGAACTTTTGGCTAGGATACGGCTGTAGTGGAAGGCCCGATACAGAGCATTGGCCCGCCTTTCCACCAGTTTTCCGACACTGGACTCATCCCCTGTTACTTGGGCCGCCCACAGCCACAGAGAACTAAGTTTTTCGGTATTGATAAAGCCCTGGGCCACTTGGTTTAGGTAGAGCAGTAAATTGATCGCATTGGTGGCGTCATATTTTAGACCCGCCACCAGCAGAAAAATTTCTTCCCAACGCTTGTCATTGGCATAGAGCCGAACCATTTCCGAGAGGGCCTGGTTAGTGTAGTTCTCATGGATGTATTTGGCAGCCAAAAACTCTTGAAAGGTCAGGTGGGAAAATGAATAAATTCCCGGTGACTGTTCAACTAAAATTCCTTGCTGAATGGCAATGGCATCTAATATGGCCTCTCCGCTAAGATTCTTCGGGGCATTCAACTCCTTGAGTAAGAATCCACGAATATGGTTGACTAGATTAACCTTGGTAAAGAGCAATTTATCTTCCCGAAAAGCTTTGTAAGCAATTTCAGCTAATAGCTTCTCCTCCAGTTCTATGTGTAAACCTTCATAAATTCCTTCTTTAGAAACCCGCTTCTCTTCAAACCATTTGGTTAGGAGAATACGCAGACCTTGGTGGTACAGAATACTGCGATTGCCAGAGAAGCTGAGGGAACGGCTATAGACGAGACACAAAAATGTCAGCAGCAGGGGGGTTTGGGCCAACTCCCGGACCGCACTATTATCTGATTTTCGTAGGGAATTCCAGCATGATTCAGCTGCTTCAGAACTGTCTTCATCCTCTGAAGAAAACCAATTATAGATAAAGTTTTTGATTTGTTCTTGGCTATTACCCCCCAGGGTAATTTCTCGAAAGCTATTGGATGGGGAGCGATAGGCTGCTGCCCGACAGGATATGACATAGCGGTTTTTTTCGTAACGTTCCACAAAGGTTTCAATTTGGTCTAGCACCTGAGACCGACTACGGGAGGAAACCTCATCTAGACCATCAAACAGAATTAAAAATCGACCTTTCTTTAGAGCGTTTTCCGTAATTGTTGCGCTTTCTGGAAAATCAAAAAATTCTAGTTCATGCTCAATATAATCTTGAAACTCAACCCGATCTTCCTCCAGCTTCTTCAAATCGATCCAAATAGGCATACACCCGTGCTGAAACTGGGTTTCAGGGGCATCTTTTAGGGCTTCTAAGCCAATTTTTCTCAGGAGGGTGGTTTTACCTGCCCCTGGAGCCCCAATGATGGATAGGTATTGAGTTTCATTGGCAATGTCGATCGCTGTTCTTTGATCGGCTGATCTGGAGGGCAACTTACCTTCATGCCGAGTGCGACAGGCTTTTTCCATGTCGTCTATGGACATGGAACGATTAATTTCACTTTCTTCTAAGAGACGTACAGGCACGTAAACCGAATCGAGGCTTACGGGCTTACGCATCCCGAGAATTTTGAGCTGGCCATGGCGTTCCCTAAACTTATTTACATAGGCTTGGGAAGCAGACAAAATCAACTGTTGCGTCTGGGTATTAGGACGCTTTTTAAATAAGCCGAAGAACCTTCCTCTCTTATTTCCCAATACATCAATAATTAGGTCAGCTAACGATTGGGTCTGTGCAGACATGGTCAGACGATCATCCTGTTTTAGGAACTCACTAGTGATAATTTTTACACGTGAATATACTGTGAGTCTACCTCGGGGACGGCTGAACTTTACTTAGCTATTTTGAATAGCAACTATCTTGATGGATAAAGGCTTCTCCCTGCCCGATGTCCTTAGGAACAAACTGAGTCTATCTAGCTTAGATTCGTAAGCGTCCGTCATATTAGTCTCTTAAGCAGCAGGCAATAGTCTGTCGGCAGGTGGAGTTGACACCAACAATTTGGCTTGAGGTAGCAACGAAGGAACCTGCTGACCTGTTCGTTTGGCTAAAAA
>NZ_JAYGIG010000095.1:0-5887 GCF_034932105.1 Leptothoe sp. PORK10 BA2
GCAAGCGTTTACTCATTTTCGCATTCAGCATGAAACTGAACGCCTTTATCCACACCGAAACCTACTCGGTGCAGTCGATTGGCCCCTGTTTGCTTGAGTTAGAGCGCGAGACCGGTTACGCCCGTGGTCTATTAGTCGACGCGACTGTACGCCAGCGCCAGAAAGTTTCATTTGCTGCCGGGGAAAGTTCGGCCAAAGCCAGCAATGGTGTGATTCGCGGGGAGCTGGATGTATACGATTTAGGGGCCAGCGGCGGTCAGCAAATGGTCCTGTCCATTACCTCCGAAGAAGACAATGCGGTCTTTACTGTGGTTTCCCCCAATGGCGATATCCTGGCCAAAGAAGCGAAGAATGAAACGCTCGTGTTACCCGATACGGGAGACTATCATGTGATCGTCGGAGGAACCCGTGGAAATGCTTCCTACGATTTGACTATTGGTATTCAGGGGACCGCCGATCCTGTCTCTAAGAAGGGCAGCGGCTTGGAAGCGAGTGGCCTAATAGAACACGCGACTGCTGTCCATCGCAAGGAAGTTTCATTTGCTGCCGGGAAAAGTTCGGCCACAGTCAGCAATGGTGTGGTTCGAGGGCATCAGGATGTATACGATTTAAGGGCCAGCGGCGGTCAGAAAATGAACCTGTCCATTACCTCCACAGAAGACAATGCGGTCTTTCATTTGGTTTCCCCCAGTGGCGATATCCTGGCCCAAGAAGCGAGGAATGAAACAATCGTGTTACCCGATACGGGGGACTATCATGTGATCGTCGGAGGAACCCGTGGAAATGCTTCCTACGATTTGACTATTGGTATTCAGTAATTGCGCTGAAGTTTTGTAAATCGTTTGCCGTATTTTGCCGTATTTTTCTGCCCCTGGCCGATAGGTCATTAAGGCTGCCGATGGGAGCCTTAATGACATCATTCGTCTGGACATCACCATGGGTAGTCTGCTACGGAGCTTGGTCCTAAGCCTCATACTAGTACCGAATTTACTTATGGTAGATGCCGTTGCATCGTCAATGGATGCCTCAGCACAGGTCACATGTCAGGAACTATCTACCAAGCGCTCGTTTCAACCGGACCCGCCCGGTGTGCCCCAGCGACGATTGAGTGGTGGCACTCGTTAGTTGGTAGATAGTAGGTGTTAGACGATAGATGGCACTCGTTAGGTATGGCGAGATAGTTGGTGCTAGACGATAGGTGGCACTCGTTAGGTATGGCGAGATAGTTGGTGCTAGACGGAAGGTGGCACTCGTTAGGTATGGCGAGATAGTTGGTGCTAGACGGAAGGTGGCACTCGTTAAGTATTGCGAGATAGTAGGTGTTAGACGATAGGTGGCACTCGTTAGTAATTTGCTAGATTAAACTGCACCAGCCCCAAATCCCCTTGGCTCCATGACTGACCCTTCACTCCACCTTTCTAGCGGCTCCCATCGGCAATGGCAGTTTTGGATTGATCGCGGCGGCACCTTTACGGATATTGTGGCTCGCCGTCCCGATGGTCAACTACAGGTGCATAAGCTACTGTCGGAGAATCCCGGTCAATATGGCGATGCTCCAATCCAAGGAATTCGGGACATTCTGGGTTTGAGCCCTGACCAGCCCATACCGGCTGACCAGATCGAGGTGGTCAAAATGGGTACGACAGTGGCGACTAATGCGTTGCTGGAACGCAAGGGAGATCCTACAGTCCTGCTGATTACTAAGGGGTTTAAGGACTCTCTGCGGATTGGCTATCAAAATCGACCTGATATTTTTGCCCGGCATATTCAGCTACCGGAGATGCTCTATGACCAAGTGATTGAGGTGCCGGAGCGTTACAGTGCCCAGGGTGAGGTGCTGATGCCCATAGATGAAACGGGGCCATGGGTGGATGAGTTGGAGCGGGTGTTTGCGCAGGGGGTAAGGGGATGTGCGATCGCACTCCTCCACGCCTACCGCTACCCAGAGCATGAACTCAAAGTCGCCCATATTGCCAAACGTATTGGCTTCACCCAAATCTCCATCTCCCACCAAGTCAGCCCCCTAATGAAACTCATCAGCCGAGGCGACACCACCGTCGTCGACGCCTACCTGTCCCCCATCCTCCGCCGCTACGTCAACCAAATCGAAACCTCCCTCATCCCCTCTTCTCCCATCCCCCCCCTGCCTGAGGAGAGGGGGCTAGGGAGTGAGGTCCGCCTCATGTTCATGCAATCCAACGGTGGCCTCACCGACGCCCATCGCTTCCAGGGCAAAGACAGCATTCTCTCCGGTCCGGCCGGAGGCATCGTTGGCGCAGTCAAAACCGCAGCCAGTGCCGGATTCAACAAAATCATCGGCTTCGACATGGGGGGCACCTCCACCGACGTCTCCCACTACAACGGCGACATCGGCGGCGGGGACTACGAACGCACCTTTGAAACCGAAGTCGCAGGCATCCGCCTCCGGGCCCCCATGATGGCCATCCACACCGTCGCCGCCGGTGGCGGCTCCATCCTGCAATTTGATGGTGCCCGCTATCGCGTCGGACCAGCATCCGCCGGGGCATACCCCGGACCCACCTGCTACCGCCAAGGTGGGCCGCTGACGGTCACCGACTGCAATGTCATGCTAGGCAAACTACAGCCTGGGTTCTTTCCCGCCGTATTTGGACCAGAACGGAATCTGCCGTTGGATCAGACCGCTGTCACCGAGGGATTTCAAGCCTTAGGGCAGCAGGTAAATCAACAGACAGGTACCCATCAACCACCAGAAGACGTCGCCGCTGGATTTCTCGCCATTGCCATCGAGAAAATGGCCAGCGCCATCAAAAAGATCTCCATTCAGCGAGGATACGACGTCAGCGAATACACCCTCTGCAGTTTTGGTGGAGCCGGTGGTCAACACGCCTGCCTGATTGCCGAAGCCTTGGGCATGGAACAAATCTTTCTCCATCCCTTTGCAGGCGTGCTATCCGCCTACGGCATTGGCCTCGCCGACCTGCGCATCCTCAAAGAAAACGCCATTGAGGCCACCCTCACCGAGGAAACCCTGCCTTTGCTCACCGAAAAACTAGCCAACTTAGCCACGGCTGGCAAGCAGGAAATGATTGCCCAGGGTGTTGTTCCCAAGAAAATCACCACCCTGCAAAAGGTTCACCTCCGCTATAGCGGCACTGACTCAGCCCTGATTGTCTCCTTTGGCACCCTGGCTGAGATGAAGGCTCAGTTTGAACAGATTTATCAACAACAATACGGATTTACCATGGCCCACAAAGCTCTCATGGTAGAAGCCGTTTCCGTAGAAACCATTGGACAGAGCACCGCCATCGACGAGCCCCAAATTACCCAGCAACGTACTACGCCCCTCACCGCCATCACCACAGTCCCCATCTATACCAAAGGACAATGGCATGACAGCCCGGTATATCAGCGGACCGATCTCCTACCCAATGACATTATCGAAGGACCCGCTTTAATTATTGAACCGACGGGCACTAATGTGATTGAGCCTGACTGGTCTGGCCAACTGAATTCACAAAATCACCTGATCCTCACATACCAACCTAAATCAAAAGCCTTAGGCAATCAGACCGCAGACCAGACCAAGACCTATGGCAAACCGGACCCAGTCAAACTAGAGATATTCAACAATCTCTTCCGCTCTGCCGCCGAGGAAATGGGCATCACTCTCCAAAACACTAGCTATTCCGTCAACATCAAAGAACGGTTAGATTTCTCCTGTGCCATTTTTGATCATCAGGGACATCTGGTAGCAAATGCGCCCCACATTCCCGTACACCTGGGTTCCATGGGGGAAAGTGTCCTCAGTTTGATTCAGGAGAAGGGAGAAACCATCCAACCCGGTGATGTTTACGTCTCTAATAATCCCTATAACGGGGGAACACACCTGCCTGATATTACGGTGATGACCCCTGTATTTATGGGTTCGGAATGGGGGGAAGCCGCCGTGGTGCACCGTGCCCAACCTCCCCATGGGCCGATCTTCTTTGTTGCTTCTCGGGGGCATCATGCTGACATTGGCGGCATCACCCCAGGGTCCATGCCCCCCCACAGCACAACCATTGACCAGGAAGGTATCCTGATCAACAATGTCAAACTGGTAGGGCAAGGAGAGTTTTGCGAAGCAGCGATCGCAAAACTGTTGCAGTCCGGCCCCTATCCTGTGCGTAACCTGGCCCAAAACTTGGCCGATCTCCAGGCCCAGATAGCGGCCAATGGGCGAGGGGTGCAGGAGCTGCGACGCATGGTTACCCACTATGGGTTAGACCAAGTTCAGGCCTATATGCAGCATGTGCAAGATAATGCCGCCGAAGCCGTTCGTCGGGTGATTGACGTGCTTTCCGATGGGGAGTTTACCTACACCACAGACAATGGCACCCATATTCATCTCACCATTGCCATTAAGCCAGCGGCACGTTCTGCCCGAATTGATTTTACCGGCACATCTCCCCAGCAAGACAACAATTTCAATGCGCCCCTAGCCGTCTGCAAAGCCGCCGTCCTCTATGTTTTCCGCACCCTGGTGGATGACGATATACCGCTCAATGCCGGTTGTCTCCAGCCCCTGGAAATTATTGTGCCGGAGGGCTGCC
Organism: Leptothoe sp. PORK10 BA2; assembly: GCF_034932105.1. Taxonomy (NCBI): domain Bacteria; kingdom Bacillati; phylum Cyanobacteriota; class Cyanophyceae; order Nodosilineales; family Cymatolegaceae; genus Leptothoe; species Leptothoe sp. PORK10 BA2. The sequence continues at coordinate 4,575 of NZ_JAYGIG010000095.1, forward strand.
TGCTCAACCCCCGCTATCCCGCCGCTGTGGTAGCGGGGAATGTGGAAACCTCCCAAGCGGTGACCAATGCCCTCTACGGTGCCCTCGGCACCATGGCCGCTAGCCAAGGCACCATGAACAATGTCACCTTTGGCAATGACCAATATCAGTATTACGAGACCATCTGTGGTGGTTCTGGGGCGGGGCCAGGGTTTGCTGGCACCGATGCGGTCCAAACCCACATGACAAACTCTCGCCTGACGGATCCTGAGGTGCTGGAATGGCGATTCCCGGTCCTGGTGGAGGATTTTTCTATCCGTCCCCATAGTGGTGGAACGGGTACATATCCGGGGGGCAATGGTGTCGTTCGGTGTCTTCGATTCCGGGCAGCAATGACCGCCGCCATTATTTCAGGCCATCGCCAGGTAGCGCCCTTTGGCCTCCACCAAGGTGCACCGGGTCAGTGCGGCAGCAATAGGATTCGGCGGGCCAATGGTCAAACGGAAACCATGGGCAGCAATGGGGAGGTGGCTATGGGTGTGGATGATGTTTTCATGATTGCCACCCCAGGGGGTGGAGGGTGGGGACCGCCGTCTGGAATGGGGATGAATAAATCGGAAGCATAATTATCGGGCAGGTATTGCTGAGCCCCGAATCGATTAGGAGATGTGGCCATGGACGGTTGGATAGTTGTCTTATTTATTGCACTCACTGTAGTGATCATCGTCATCAGCATCGTCCTTGACCGCAAACGGACCGAGGCGATCAAGCAACTAGCCTATACCCTGGGGTTCGACTATCGAGAACATCCCCAAGCTCATCTGCCCCATACCATTTGGCAATTCGACCTCTTTAACAAAGGGCGTCGCCGGAGGCTGAAAAATCTGATCCAAGGTATCCAGAACGATGCCAGGGTCTCCATCGGTGAATATAGATACACCACCGGTAGCAAGAAAAGTAAAAACACCCATAGTCAAACGGTTGTTTTTATCGAATCGGACCAGCTAAACCTGCCTAGCTTTTTGCTGACATCTGAAAACGCCTTTCATAAAATCGGCAACCTGTTTGGCTATAAAGATATCGACTTTGACTCTCATCCAGAATTTTCCAGCCAATATTTGCTCAGGGGTTCAGATGAAGATAGGGTGCGTGAACTCTTCCATGAGGGTGTTTTAAATGTTTATCGACGTTATGGGGGGGCTTCCACTAGACCTCTTGCATAATAGATTTCATGGTATATTAGAGGGTTTTAGTTCACTGTTTCCATGTCAGGCAGATGAACTACGAAGCAACCCAAACCCTGAGCGGCCAAAAGTTTAAGCGCCGATTTGGTG
>NZ_JAYGIG010000096.1:0-5729 GCF_034932105.1 Leptothoe sp. PORK10 BA2
GGTGTCTTTTCCCAATCCGCTTTACTGACCTCGGGAATCGATGGGAGAGCCTTGTCTTTCATCCGCTTACTCTAGCAGGTACTCTGCTGATTGAAACTCTCACAACTCAGACCCCCTGAATGCTTACTATTTAGTTGAAGGGGTTCAGTAATAGGGATTACTTGCCTTAATGTGTTACTAGAGCGCCGTGTATAGTGATCTGAGATCACCTGATTAAGCCGATGGTCTAGGCCAAGGAAACATTTTTCTAGCCAAGGCACCTGACGATCTCCTGTTAGTTGATGTGATAAACGATTTAAGAGTTGTTGTCGACGATGGCCTAGTTGCTTGTAACGTTGGATAAAATACTGGTCCATGTCTAATTCCCATTTCTGTTGGAAATGCATGAGACTTTCAACTTCCCAGGCATCACTCCAACGCAACATGGCGTAGGCCATGTCTGACCAGTGGTAAGATGCCTCAGAACTATGGGTCACAACTGACGTTGGCTCACAGAACATGCGTCCTCCGACTTGGGCAACACTCAGGCAAAAATCCATGTCTTGCTGGGAACTCAGTAGCTTTTCATCTAAGTACCCAACTTGTTCAAAGATATCTCGTCTAACTAACAGGCAACTCAATTCTGCAAATTCGCAGGTGCGTCTGTAGAGTTGGTGTTTTATAATGGAAACCTTGCGATTGGCAAGAAAGTGTTTTTCATAAAGACGTCGATGTGTTTGGCCATTTTGTTTAGCTGTAAAAACTCTGGCTTCCCCCCCTGCCATATAGACCCGATCATGTAGGGGTTTGCCAACACAAGTAAGGGGGCAAACAATAGTGGCATCGGTTTCCTTGGCGCATTGCCAAAGGCTCCCTAGCCAGCCAGGAGAGACATGAATATCATTGTTTATGAATACAACATAGTCTGTAGTTACTCGACTTAGGCCGATATTACGAGCTTGGTTAGGAGAGAGGAAATGATTGGTCCGCAGCAGGGTAAAGCCTTTTTGGGTTGCCTCTCGAATTAGGTAGTTTTGAACATATTTAGGAGAACCGGCATCAACATACACCAGCTCAAATGGTATTTTGGTGTGCTTGTAAATACTTTCTAAGGATTTCTGGGCATAGCTAAAGTGCTCGTTTGCAACCACCACAAGCGTGATTGATGCTGGTTGTAGTCTTGCTTTAGGCAAGGTACATGGCGATAAAAGTGCATTATTCATGAGAATTGTCCGCTATTCAGAAGAAAGAAAAATGGGGCAATGGCCCATCTCCGACCATGGAGTTGAATCTAGATGCACGTTCGTTTTTCCCTGATTTCTTTGATACCCTGAATTATTTTAGGGTATCAAGCCTGTTGACTTTAGTAGCTGCACCGAGCGATATACCTAGTAATATGGCAGGTGCTATTAAGAAGGCAATGAAGTCTAAATGAGAGTACTCTCAAATGAGAACTCTCTCATGAAAATCGGCTCATGAAATGTATTAGGACACAGGTCAGTCGGGCCACCCAAGTAGAGATGTTTGCTAGGGTTTGTCCTTTAGACGGCGTTACGATCATCGTCATTATTGCCGATTTTTGGTCAATTGAAGATTTCTCATTTTGGCCTACTTGTGACTGATCTGTTCAGTTATTACAGTTATTATATTAGAGGAGTATTTGGCAAGAGTTGGTATGGGTAAGTGCTATCTAAATATTTTTGCGCCCCCCCGTATGGTGAGAAAAATTGCCGTCTTAATTGTTACCCTTGGGTTTGTGTTGAGTCCGGTTTCACCCTCCTATGCCCAAAGACCTGAGGACCTTAAGTTTAACCGCCTGACTCAAGAGGATGGCTTAGCTGGTAACCGAGTGCGGGCCATTGTGCAAGATAATCAGGGCTTTATGTGGTTTGGCCACTGGGATGGGCTGACTCGCTACGACGGTGGCAGCACGGTGATCTATAAAAATGACGTGGATGACCCAAACAGTTTAAGCCACAATCTGGTCAGTACGCTCAATATCGATCAGGAGGGCTTTTTATGGGTTGGGACCCTCGGAGGGGGACTCAACCGCTTTGACCCCACTAAAAAGGTGTTTACTCGGTATCGGCACAATCCTGATCATGCGAATAGTTTAAGTAGTGACGATATCGTCAGTGTTTATCAGGATCGGGCGGGGCGGTTGTGGGTAGGTACCTGGGGGGGAGGGCTCAACTGCTTTGATCCGCAAACGGGGGATGTGACCCGTTACCAACATAATCCGGATAATTCCACCAGCCTCAGTGGCAATAAAGTCGTTGGTATTCATGAGGATCGGGCGGGGCGGTTGTGGGTGGCTACTTTTCATGGGGGTCTTAACCGCTTTGATCTAGAGACGGGGCAGTTTACCCGTTTTCCGATCGATCCCAAAACGGGTCAGGCGCTGAATGCTGACTGGGGCAATAATCAGAACTTTTATGAAGATGATTCAGGTCTCATCTGGTTCACTGCCAAATCTGGACTTTATACTTTGGATCCAGAAACAGAACACTTTAGCCGCCAGTCCTATGCAATGCCCGACGTCCTTAATCCCGAACTCAGAGGCATTCTGGTGGATCAAGCAGGAACTATGTGGGTAAACGGTAGGCAGGGCTTTGCCAGACGTGAACCCAATCAGGGGCAATGGACTCATATGGTTAATAACCCATTGGATCCATCAAGCATCAGTGATAGCGATAAGATCACCACATATCAAGATCGATCCGGCGTGATCTGGGTGGGGAGCTGGTGTTGTGGGGTAAATATATTCAATCCGGCTCCGACCAAGTTTCCCCACTATAAGCATAATCCTGCTAATCCAAATGGTCTGAACCACCCTGCTGTTCAGGCTATTCATGAGACGACTGACGGTGTACTATGGCTGCTCACTAACATAGGGCTGGAAAAATTTGATCGCCAGACAGGACAATTTACCCATTACTTACACGAGCCGACTAACCCCCATAGCCTGGGAGAGGGGCAAGATTTTTTAGCCATTGATGCGGATCCTTTGGGAAATCTCTGGTTGGGAGGTGTTGGCGGCACCGGACTTAATCGTTTCGATCGCGCCAGTGAACGATTTACGGTCTATCGGCATGAGCCGGATGAGGCTAACAGTTTGAGCGATCCGGATCATGCGGTTCTGTCTATTCGAGTCGATGCTGACGGTATTATTTGGGTGGGGACTCGATCTGGGGGGCTCAATCGTTTTGACCCTACCACAGAGACGTTTCAAGCGTACCGTCATGACCCAAATGATGCCAACAGTCTTGTGGATGACAATGTTCGTGTTATTCATATCAGTCCGTCAGGTGTAATGTGGCTTGGCAGCTGGCACAAGGGGGTGACTCGATTTGATCCCCGGACTGAACAATTTACTCGCTATCAGCATGATCCCAATGACCTTCAGAACAGCCTGGCGAGCAATACTGTCTATGCTATTCACGAAGATTCTGCTGGCAGGTTATGGATTGGGACCTCTGCAGGGTTAAGTTGGCTTGATCAGGCAACGGGCACATTTACGACTTATCGAGAAAAAGACGGTCTGCCCAGTGCTTCTGTTCGCGGCATCTTGGCAGACAATCAAGGCAATCTATGGGTAAGCACGACTCGAGGACTCTCTAAATATGACTCTGAGACGCTCACGTTTAGAAATTACGATGTAACCGATGGCTTACAAGGTAATGAATTTGCTTCAAATTCTTATTATAAGAATTCGACAGGTGAGCTGTTTTTTGGTGGAATGGCAGGGTTTAATGCGTTTTATCCAGAGAAATTAACCGATAATCTTTTTTCTCCACCAGTGGTGTTAACTGATTTTCAACTTTTCAACCAATCAGTTCCTGTTGGCAAGGAGGGGTCTCCATTAACCCAGGACATCAGCTTTATGGATCAGGTCACCCTAAGCTATGACCAATCGGTATTTAGCATTGCTTTTGCGGCGTTGAGTTACTTGTTTCCGGAACGCAATCGATATGCTTATAAGTTGGAAGGTTTTGATAAAGAGTGGACTTGGGTCGATAGCAGTCGCCGTTCTGTTACCTATACCAACCTTAACCCTGGTAAGTATATTTTTCGGGTCAAAGGTAGTAACAGCGATAACTACTGGAATGAAGATGGGGCGACACTACAAATTGTGATTACGGCACCCTGGTGGCAGACCTATTGGTTTCGTCTTTTGATGGTGGTATCGGGAGCTGGGATAATTATGGGGGGGTATCGTTGGCGGGGTAATGCGATCGCAAGTTATAATCGCCAGCTCGAAGCGGAAGTGGCAGAACGGACCCATGAGTTACAACTGGCCAAAGACCAAGCTGAAGCCGGGGCGCGTGAGTTGACACTGGCCAAAGACCAAGCTGAAGCCGCCAGTCTGGCCAAAAGTACCTTCTTGTCCAATATGAGTCACGAACTGCGTACGCCACTGAACGCGATTCTGGGCATGACCGAAATACTACAAGAAAAGATTGTTGGTCAGATTAATGAGGCACAATGCAAAGCCCTACAGACCATTGAACGGGGTGGGTCTCATCTGTTGGAACTGATCAATGAAATTCTCGATCTGGCAAAGATTGAGTCAGGTCAGATTGATCTAGAGTATTCTTCTGTGGCCATAGAACACCTCTGCCAGACTAGTTTGGCTTTTATCAGACAACAGGCGCTGAAGAAACACATCCAGCTTTACCTACAACTACCTGCGGACTTACCCAATATTCAGGTCGATGAACGGCGTATTCGTCAGGTCTTGATCAATCTACTGACCAATGCCGTAAAATTTACCCCAGACAAAGGAAATATTACCCTCAAAGTGATTTCGTTACCCCCCGATCAGCCCCACAGCCAACCCTCCCTGCGCTTTTCCGTAATGGATACCGGCATTGGGATCGCCCCAGATGCTCTAAAAAACCTGTTTCAGCCCTTTGTCCAGATTGATAGTGCCCTCAATCGGCAATACGAAGGCACGGGGCTGGGCTTAGTGTTAGTAAAACGAATTGTTGAAATCCATGGGGGACAGGTTACCGTCAACAGCAAGATTGGAGACGGCAGTTGCTTTATCATTGAGTTACCTTACCTATCCTCTGCCCCCAGCTCTGCTCTGAGTTCTAACTTTAGTAAGCCGCTAACCAAAGTCACCTTGGCAGCTAATCCAACAACGCCTGAAATCGAACAGTCTCCCGCAGCCCCGCTGATCTTGCTGGCAGAAGATAACGAGGCTAATATCATCACCCTATCCAGTTATCTGCAAGCTAAAGGCTATCGCATTCAAGTAGCCAAAAATGGTCAAACTGCCATTAATCTAGCTCAGATTGAACTGCCAAATGTGATTCTCATGGACATTCACATGCCTGGCATGGATGGATTGACCGCTATCCAGCATATTCGTCAGTCACCTGATCTAGCCCACATCCCCATCATTGCGCTGACGGCACTGGCCATGAAAGAGGATCAAGCGCGTTGTCTGGAAGCTGGTGCTGACCTGTATCTGAGCAAACCACTCAAGCTTAAACAATTAATCCAATCAATCCAAAAAATGTTAGCTCAACCAGATAACAACTGTGGAAGACTACCCACCCTAACCCATGGAAAAAAGCACCCAGAAGATTAAGGCGATCTCACTGCAGAATATCTTGGGGCGTAACCGGTCTCGCGCTCTAACTCAAGCAAACAGGGGCCAATCGACTGCACCGAGTAGGTTTCGGTGTGGATAAAGGCGTTCAGTTTCATGCTGAATGCGAAAATGAGTAAACGCTTGCCAG
>NZ_JAYGIG010000097.1:0-5725 GCF_034932105.1 Leptothoe sp. PORK10 BA2
CCAAATCGGCGCTTAAACTTTTGGACGCTTAGGGTTTGGGTTGCTTCGTAGTTCATCTGCCTGACATGGAAACAGTGAACTAAAATCCTCTAATGTACCATGAAATCTATTATGCAAGAGGTCTAATGTTAAGCAGGGGTACTCGCCATTACCCTTCAAACCCCATCTTTTCCAGGCATTTCTTTACCTTTGCCCGATGCTCCACCTCCCAGTCTGCCAAAGTTCGAGCCTCATCCTTTGCTGCTCGTCGCTGGGCAATCTCCCACACGGAGTCCTGCTGGGCCGCTGGAATGACTGCAATGCCTTCTTCGTCTGCCACGACAATATCCCCCGCTGCGAGCTGCACCCCACCGCAAATAATGGTGCTCTGGAGGGTGCCCGGTCCCTGTTTTTTACCCGGAATAGGCATGACTCCTCGGGCAAAGACCGGAAAGCGATGCTCCCGCACCTCCGCCACATCCCGAATCATCCCATCAATCACAAACCCGGCAATCCCTCTTTTTTGGGCCGTGGCACAGACATTCCCCCCCGACATGGCGTAGTCCACATCTCCGGCTTTGACCACAATGACTGAACCGGGTTCCGCTCTGTAGATGGCGGCATGGAGCATCAGGTTATCCCCTGGGGCGCAGCTTACGGTGTAGGCCGGTCCCGCAATGCGAGGGATTTGGGGCCACATTTCTCGGATGCCCAGGTCCATAAACTGCCCACGGCCCAGTAATGCATCGGCATAGGTGGTGGGTGATAGTTCAACAAACTTGCAATAGGTTGCCATGGGCTGTTAGGGGGGAATAACGAATCTCATGGCCACCATCAGACCCATCGGATGGGGGGATGACAATCGCCAAATTGTTATAGCCGAAGACTATTAAATCTAGCAAAATATACTCAATGAAGGCTAGATTGTATGGTAAGGCTAAGCATGGACCAATCACTGAGAAAGCCTGATTATAAAGTCATAGATGAGACAGATTTTGATTGCTGAGGATGATTCACGGGTGGCCGCCTTTCTGGATGAGGGGCTGCGGGCTAATGGATTTATGACTGTGATCGCAACCACAGGTCCTGAAGCCCTGGCCACGGCCCTAGATACTACCTTTGATCTGATTGTACTGGATTTAGGATTGCCAGGTCGGGGAGGTTTGTCGGTACTCGAAGAACTCCGGGGCCAGGGATGTCAGATCCCCATCATCATCTTGACTGCACGGGATGCCATGGTTGACAAACTGACAGGCTTTAAACTAGGTGCCGATGACTATGTCACCAAACCATTCAGGTTTGAAGAGTTGTTAGCACGTATTTGGGCTCGGCTACGAACGACAACGGTAGCCCCTAACACTCAACAGGAATGGATACTTAGTCACCGAGGCCTTGTCCTTAATCTACGCACGCGGTTAGTGTCTGTAGGGGAACAGGATATTGAGCTGTCAGCCCGTGAATTTGCGATGTTAGAAACCTTTATGACCGCTCCAGGACAGATGCTCAGTCGGGAGCAACTGCTGGATCGCGTTTGGGGATACGACTATGCCCCTGGTTCTAACATCGTGGATGTATATGTCGGTTATCTACGTAAGAAGCTAGGCAGTAATCTAATTGAAACAGTACGAGGCATGGGATATCGCATGCCAATTTAGCACGTATGGTGTTTAAGCCATTTTTACCGTTGCTGATTTAGGGAATGAATTGATCTGGCAATGACGCGATATATCCGAATTTCGCTGATTAAATCATCCCGAGGATCAGCAGCGCCCCATTTTTTTAGCCCCATAATTTAGCGTTGCCCCCATCGTTCACCCCATGGGTACTCGCTGAAAACCATAGATAGCAAAAGCTATGGGCGGCACAATCTGATGCAGGCTTTCACCAGATTCCTATATTTCCAACAAGTTGATGAAAGTTGATGAAGATCTTTCCTCAACTTGAGGTTAACAGAGTTGTTTTTGTCTATATTACCAAGGGGATAGAACCTTGAACCCTGTTTAGACAGTCTGTCAGACAGTTAATGTCTAGACCTATAGCCGCATCCATCGGCTTAATATTTTACCTTGGGAGAGGAATGAGTGAAGACCCCAACTATTCTCATCGTTGATGACGAACCGGATAATTTTGAAGTCATTTCCCTTCTCCTAAGCGGTCAGGACTATCAGTTACACTACATTCACAACGCACAGGCTGTACTCACTGCCCTTGAGGCTATTAACCCTGATTTAATCTTACTAGATGTGATGATGCCTGGCATCAGTGGCATCGAACTCTGCAAACAAATTAGAGCCATACCTCAATGGCAATCTGTCCCCATTACGATGGTGACAGCACTGGCGGGGAAAGAGGATCTGGCTCGCTGTCTGAATGCAGGCGCTGATGATTTCGTTAGCAAACCGGTCAATGGTCTCGAACTTCGGGCCAGAGTTAACTCCATGTTACGGATCAAGCACCAACATGACAGCCTAGAAACGTTGCTAAAATTTCGAGAAGACATGGTTCACATGCTCATTCATGATTTACGCAATCGTTTAACGGATGTTCTACTGGGTGTAGAGTTTCTTGAGATGAACGTAGATCTGGCTACTCAGCAGAAACTGGCTAAAATTTATGAGTCGGCACAAGGATTACAGCTCCTGATCGATGATTTATTAAAAATCGCCTTACTTGAATCTGGCAACATCCGTTTAAATTGTACAGACGTTGATATCCAAGAACTTATCCACTCTGTCATGGATAACTTTAAGGCAATTGCTACCCAAAAAAATCAATCTCTCGTCAGCCAATTTTCAGCGTCCCCCATAGGCAACGTTCTGATTGATGAAACGCTAATGTATCGAGTGCTAGATAACCTCTTATCGAATGCCGTGAAGTTTTCACCTGTAAACAGCAAAATTATTATAAATGTAAAAAAGCATCAATCAGGTACCCTCAAAATCCAAGTCATTGACTCTGGTCCTGGTGTGCCCAATGAACTACGGCAACAGATATTTGAAAAGTATGAAATTGGCACTTTGATGCCTAATGTTTCCCAAATAGGGTTAGGCTTAGCCCTGTGCAAAATGATTGTTAAGGCTCACCAAGGAGAAATTAGTATCCGAAGTAATCAGCCAAGGGGAGCTATTTTTGAAATCACCTTAGCCCAACATCGCCCCTTTGAGTAAGCCATCGGGGGTTGCCGATCCTCTTCAGCCATTGATTGCCCTATGGGGCAACAATTTTTGGATTGCTAGGGTGAGTTGTTTCAGCTTGATCGGTTTACTAATATACAGGTCAGCACCAGCCTCTAGACAACGCACTTGATCTTCTTTCATCGCCAGTGCTGTTAACGCAATGATGGGGATGTGAGCCAGATCAGGCAACTGACGAATGCGATGGATCGCGGTTAGTCCATCCATGACAGGCATGTGAATGTCCATAAGAATGATATCTGGCGGCTCAGCTTGCGCCAACTCAATGGCAATTTGGCCGTTGTGAGCCACTTGCATACGATAACCTTGAGCTTGTAGATACGTGGCTAGGGGGATGATATTGGCCTCGTTGTCCTCTGCCAGTAAGATCAGCAGGGGTGTCATGGTGCTGCTTTGGTCTATCCCAGAGCGGGATAAACGTGCTGCCGATGCAGGGTTGAATGGGGGGTCACCCACCGCAGAGGAGATATAGGGCAACTCGATGACAAAACAACTCCCCACACCCACATTACTGGTTACAGTGACATGCCCCCCATGGAGTTCAACCAACCGTTTTACTAAAACTAAGCCTAGCCCCGTGCCCTCATATTGTCGATTCAGGGTGCTATCAAGCTGGACAAAGGGTTGAAACAGTTTTTTCAGGTCCCCTGGAGCAATGCCAATACCGGTATCGGTAATGCTAAAGCGCAGGCGCTTTTGGTTGTAGATCTCGTCTGGTGGGAACGCGACAACGGCCAGGGTGATGTGTCCCCCCTCTGGGGTGAATTTGACGGCATTAGTCAGCAGGTTGATCAAGACCTGGCGAATCCGCCGTTCATCGACTTGAATATCTGGTAAGTCCGAAGGCAGTTTCAGATAAAGCAGAATACTTTTTTGCAGGGCCTGTTGCTTGACAAAGGCTAAACTAGACTGGCAGAGGTCTGCCACCACCACCGGAACAGGCTCTAGATCAATATGCCCTGACTCAATCTTAGCTAGGTCGAGCACTTCATTAATCAGTTCCAAAAGATGAGACCCACTCCGTTCAATGGTGTGTAGAGCTTTTTGTTGTTTCCCATTAACCTGACCCAAAATCTGTTCTTGTAAAATCTCAGCCATGCCGAAAATTACATTCAGTGGCGTGCGCAGTTCATGGCTCATATTGGCTAAAAAGCTGCTCTTGGCGAGACTGGCAGCTTCCGCCTTTTCTTTTTCAAATTTTAGTTCGACGGTGCGTTCAGCCACTCGTTGCTCTAGGGTGGCAAAGGATTTTTTGAGTCGATCAGCCATTTCGTTGAAGGCGTTGGTCAGTTCTCCTACCTCATCCCGACGTTGGGTGACCACTTTTTCTTCCCATTGACCGCGAGCCAGCGCCTGGGCTGCTTGGTTAAGCTGTATCAATGGCAGGACAATCCAACGGGCGGTAAGAATGCCGAGTATTAAGGACAGTCCTAAGGCTACTAAACAGAGAATAATGGTGATCCGAGTATTGGCGTCAATTTCTGCAAGAAAGTCTGATTCGGGTACGGTAATAACGGCTAGCCAATCTAGCCCACCTTGCGCTTGAAAAGGAATGACCTTCAAAAAATACCTCTCGCGATCAATGGTGAGAGTTAGGTGGAATCCTTCAGTAATTTGGGAGAATTCACCAAAGTGAGACAGCAGGTATTTAGCCCCTTCTGCGACAACTTGATTCGGGCTATCTATGGGACTGAGGCGCTCTGGATTGTCCAGGTTGGGCTCGGTTGTAAATAAACCATCTGCATTGGCAGTAGCAACCATCAGCCCCGATCGCTCGACAATATAAATCTGGCCTGACTGACTAACTTGTAGATTTTCCAAAAATCCCGACATATGTGTCAAGAGTAAGTCAGTTCCCAAAACACCTCGTAGGGTATGACGCTCATCATAGATCGCATGGGCCGCACTAATCCCCAGGGAGGCTTCCAAGGCACCGGGGTAGACCTCACTCCAAACAGGGGTTTCAAGCGTCGCTGCGGATTGGTACCACCCCCGTTGGCGCGGATCAAAATCCGGTCTAATATTAATCAGTTTTTGAGCCTTGCCAGTGTTGTCCAGGGCATAGCGTTTAAAATCACCGTTCACAAAGTTATCGGTGATGGAAATATTAAAACCATAGGTGGGATCACGTCCGACGGAGACGATGCCGCCGCGTTCATTGGCAAAGTAGATATAATCAACGGCATCAAATTGTTGCAATTGTTGCCAAAAATGTTGCCCCAGGTGATCCGGATCGGTCGCATCTAGATTTTCAGCCTGAATGAGATCATGGTTGATTTGATTGACCAGACTGGCCGTTGATAGATAAACCTCCAGCTTTTGTTCAATGCGATCGCCAGTTTCATCAATCAGCTGATTGGCAATATTTTCTACTGCCTTTTTCCCAGCTCTCAAGGAAAGATAACCAACTAAAGAGACTGTACAAACTAGACCTCTTGCATAATAGTTTCTATGGTAGATTTTTAGGTTTTGGTTCATTGCTTTACACCTAGGCAGATGAACTACGAAGCCACCCAAACCCTTAGCAATTCAAAGTTTAAGCGTCGATTCGG
>NZ_JAYGIG010000098.1:0-5660 GCF_034932105.1 Leptothoe sp. PORK10 BA2
AGACCCACTCTACTTTTGACTAAATTACTGGCTAATAAAACTGAGATGTCTAAAACCCTTGACCCACCTGATTTAGCCGCTTGAGAACGGGGCAGAAGCAAAACAGAAACTTGTCATTGTCCAGAATGTAAACTCAACTAATTTTTTCATGTATGTTCTAGACCAAAACGTTAAAAACTAACAGTTCATTTATAGCTATAAAATCCAACGGCTGAACAGATCAGACAGTTCCAAGAAAAGTAATTGCCCCAATATCGTCCTCCAAGTGTTGTCCAATCGATGATCTAAGGGTTGGTTGATGCTGAACACTTAACGATTGTCTTTGGGCTACTGCCCCACCGATAACTGGGCAGGCTAACGACTAAGTTGAGCGGCAGCAGATAACACCAAAACGGAGCAGAAAAGTCTCAAACTGCCGCTCCAACGACTTGTTATGCCGCCGGGACTCCCCACAATCTCATGTTGACCTGCTACCTCCTTTGTCTCAATCCAGATAAAAAGTTGAAGTAACGACTCGTAAGTTTGAATTTAGTTCAAAGTCAAACCTGCTTAAATATTTTTCCTGCCAGTTTTCCGGTTTTGGGCAAGATGCAAGTGGAAACCCTGCTGGATCAAGCCAATGGATTTGGTCTCCAACTTCTACTGGAATAACCCTCCACGTTTGCTCAGATAATTGGCTAAAGTCCCGAAGCAGATTAATAGCAATCTGTTGGCTTGGGCGGAGTTGAAGAGGCTGTTGCTCAATTGAGGAAAATGCTTGCTGCGCCCAATTCCTGATGGCTATCGGGCTGATTTGATCGTTAGCGCTTAGACTACTAACGGATTGATAGTAGCTTTGTGATAACTCCTCCGCCTGTCTGCGAGTTGTTACGCCATCAATCCTAGCTAGCAGATATGCGGCAACTGGATCTAAGGTTCCCCAAACAATCAGTTCTTTCATCCAGAACACAATCCAAGGCAATCCAATTCTGGGCCAGTTTTCCAGGGAAAACGGTTCAAGGGGCATTTCACCGAAAGCCTCGTCGATAGCTAAAGCTAGGATACTCCCAAGCCCCCAGTTGAATCGATAATTAAAGTTACTATTGATGAATTTATGCCAGTCAGAAATTTGCGTTTCTCGTGGTTGGTGAGGTGAACGTCGATGGCAAAGCCACCAGTGCAGAATGTTTTCCCAACTGGTTGGCGCTCCCTTGCCTCTTCCTTTTAGATCGTCAATGCTAAATGTATTTACTTCAGCCATCAATCGAATCGTATCTCGGATATAGTTAAGCTGTTGATCCTCTTGACAAGATTGGTAGTCTGCACCCGTTTCTAGATGATCTCTGATTCTGCGATAAAGATTTAGAAGCTGATTTCCTGATCGCGGGGGTAAGCTGGTTTTATATAGGCGCTTACGTTCACCATAGACTGGATAGATGTCTGACTTCAATGCTTTTCCTCGACGGACAAAGAACTCTTGCAACTGAGCTTGATTTTGGCTGGCATAGTAGGCATAGGTTTGTTGCCATAATCTGCGTAGCTCTGACTCTAATTCATTGAGTTCCATTTCACCCGCAGAAATTTGTTCAGCCTCAACAATGGCGGCAAGCAGGACATTATCTAGAGAATCCAGACTCTCGATTGCCCCCTCTTCAATTTCACTTGCTGTTGGTGCAGTGATGGGTGCTGTTAGCTCTAACCATGTCAGGAAATCTGTATTGCTTCCATTGGGTACCAGTTTTTGCCATTGATCGCGCAAGTGGGTAATTAATGTTGCAAGTGGGCTGATTGCACCGTCATTGCTATCTGCTGGAGGTTCTTGTAACTGCCGAGCAAGAGAATTATAAAGATTACGGATTTTGATTTTCTTATTGTAAGTTTCTACGTCTTGACCTCTCCGAGGTCGTTCTGGCTGTTCTGGAATAAGCACTAAACTACGACCTTCTGTCCCAAAGCCTGGGCGACCAGCTCGACCAACAAGATTTTTGAATTCGCTAACGCTAATATCTCCATCCCACCGCTGAAGGCTTGGAACTAATACTGTCTCAAAAGGTAAATTAACTCCCTCAGAAAGAGTTGATGTTGCCATAACCAGATGAACAATCTTGTCTTCAATCAGCTCAATGAGAAAACGTGCCATTAGTCCTGGCATACTGCCATGATGTACAACGATACCTCTAGCCAGTAGTTTATATTCACGGGAATTAGTTGTGTAATAGTCTTCGCATGACTGTAGGCATTTCTGCCAAAGCTCTCTTTTCCTCTCTTCTAAAGGAGTCTGAAAAAACTGTGGAACTTGAGGAATATTTTTCCAAGTGACTTCAAGCAGTTCCAGAAAATCCTTGGCATAATCGCTAATTTTCTGGCTGATAGAAATGAGGACAGCACGCTGTTGTCCTTGAGCATCTGGTGCCGCAAGATGCATTGCAGCCCAGAGAACATAGGGACGAACTGCTGTTGTAAAGTTTTTTCCTGCAAATTTGGGAGATGCAGGATATGCTGGGAATGGACTTGGAATATATGGACTGTCAGCAGCCTCCACCCTGGAAAACTGTAATGGGGCATTATCTAGCAAGTCATAGCGGATTTCAAATCTTCTTCCTGAAAGGCATTCCAATCTTCCAATAAGTTGCCGAGTACTTTTGTAAAACGTTTTGATTG
Organism: Leptothoe sp. PORK10 BA2; assembly: GCF_034932105.1. Classification (NCBI taxonomy): domain Bacteria; kingdom Bacillati; phylum Cyanobacteriota; class Cyanophyceae; order Nodosilineales; family Cymatolegaceae; genus Leptothoe; species Leptothoe sp. PORK10 BA2. The sequence continues at coordinate 2,641 of NZ_JAYGIG010000098.1, forward strand.
GCGTTGCATCATCTTGATGAGTAATCCATTTAGCTAGTGCGCCTTCTGATTCAGCAGCGACAGCCGACAAGGCAATAATACGGCAGCGATCTTGGTGCAAATAACTGAACAACCTAGCAGCCAGAGATTCTAATCTTAATGATCGACTCTCAGATTTCTGTAACTTATCTTTTGCTCCAGTGAACTGAACAGTATGAGCCTCGTCAACTACAATTTGCGTGGTTCTGGGAATAAAGAAGCTGCCGAGAAATTTCATCAATGCTTCTGCTTTTTCATAGGTGCAGATTAGAACTGTTTTCTCATCAGCGGTTAACCATGCATCTGTCGGACCCCAGTCGGTACCACCATACAAACCCGTTACAGTAATCTGTTGATGAGGCGGTGCTGATCGCTTCAAAACACGTGCCAACTTGGCTTCTACCTCTGTTGCTAATGCACGGGAAGGGACTAAATAAATCACTAAGGGAGCTTGTGAAGAATGCTGCTCCACATCAGAATTATTGGGAAAAAGACTTTGAAGAATAGCTAATTCTGCAACTGTTGTTTTACCCGATCCGGTAGGTGTACAAAGTGCAAAAGATTCTTGTCTAGACAGTGCTTGAATTCCACTAATTTGAGATGGCCATGCCATCGATCGCCTTGATTGAAAACCGTATCTTAAGTAACGTTCAAAGATGGCTCTGCCATCTGAACTCATGCCCTGAAGCAAGATATTGAGATGCTGCCGCATACTGTTTTCAACATAAGTAGCGGCAACATCGGCACATAGTTTAGATAGAATCCAAGCATAGGGATTTCGCCCATGAAGGACAACTTTACTAACAGCAGTAAGCTTATCAAGAGCTTTCTGCATCCGTGAGTTGATTCCCCAGCGCATAGTGGCACATAGAACACCTAACGCACTAACTGTTTCTCGAATAATCATCGCCTCTATCGGGTGAGTATCCCGAATGTCTAACTGGGAAGAGGCTGGCATTGTTGATATTGTTCGTGACCAGTATCGACTTATTTGCTGCCACAACTCAACAAAATCAGCCTTCAGCAGAGCTATCAAAATTCCAGACTCGTTGTTTAGACTATTTTCTTGTTGTAAAAGACCTAGCGCCCTTGCAGGGTAGCCTGCTAATTGATAACAAGCAGCAGAAAGCAGGCGTGTACAGACCTCATCACTATCAATACCACTGATTGGCAACCACTCTAAAATCTCTCCAGCCCGTAATACAGTTTTTTGCCATTGGTTGTCCTCAGATTGTCTTTGGATCGAAGCTGCTTCAAGAAGTCGCATTACATCTTCAAGGCGATTGTTAGCTTCAGCTTGGCTCCAAGTCTGTAAACCTGGTTGGTTCTCTCGAAGTCTTGTATGATGGCTGTAGAGTCGGGCTAGGTCAGGAGGTAATCCACCACTACCTACTAAGGATTCAACAAGTTGTGATGCCAGAGCTACAGTTTCTTCATCAGGTTGGATCGTAGGTCTTTCGACCGGCATTTGCTCCTCTTTGTCAACGGATGCTCTTATGTATTCAACTTTAAGTCTTACGTCAATTTTACCTTGTAATTCACTACTCGTAAAATGACCAGATGCTTGAAAAGCGTCTTGGATGATAGAAGTTCTTCGTTGTACATCCCTAAACTTTTCTAATAGATTTACGCCAATGACAGCCGTTGTGCTGTCAAAAGCCATTAAGCAACAACTTTCTCGAATAATTGTTTGATGTTGTTGAGGAACATGAAAGATGACTTTATCCCACAGAGTTGATAATTCGGTTTCACTGAGAGTACATGTAATGGGTTGAGCCAAAACCTGATAGACTTCCTCAACCAGCCCATTCACATCGTGCAGATGAATTTCAACAGCTTCCAATCGCCGTTGAGCCTTGTACTCCTGATGAGGAGTAGAAGTTGGAATTATTACTGAGCTTGCCCTAATTGGTGGTAAGCCGCAATTATATACAACAAGATCACACCGTTCATGAATCGGATTTCTTGTAGACAACCATAGACGACGCAGCGCTTTGATCCACTGCTCTTCCTTTGAACCAGAAGTTGCATAGTCTTCAAGAATCCCAATCAATGTTAGGCAGTCATTAGGGATTAATTTGTTATCACTTGATTTTTTATGAGCTTCAGTAATCAAATTAGAGCTGTGGTTAGCTGTGCATTTTGCCTCACAGAACAAAACACGGGTGATTTTTCCTTGGTCATCGCAATGGAATGCCAGCATATCATCACCAAGCCGACCAATAATGGTTGGAGCAGAGCCACCTTCTTGCCTGACTTGCTCTAGTGCATGATAAGCGGTCTGGTGTAACCGAAAGGGGAATGCAAAAACCTGCCAATCTTCATCAAGTGGGTTGAAGTTTTCTGCAACGACTGCCGCCATGATTTCGCCAAAGTAACCTTTTAAGGTTTTCAGCTCTAAATACCGGGGAAAATCATCAATGATCGTAGTATCTATGCCGGGTGTCTCTTGTTCCTCAAACAAGTCTAGTGATTGAGAGATTCCCACAAGATTTCTTAACTTTCGTCTTGCATCCTCATGAGCTTGATAGACAAGCTTTTGCAACTCTTGATGTATGGAAGATCGGAGAGCCAAATCTTCTTCTAGGCGACGATGATAGTATTTCTTGTCAGCAGATTTCTGGATCGTATTTGCAAGCCACTTTGCCAGACTAGGGAGATGAGTGAGCTTTTTCACAATAATTATGGAATAAGAGAGGAGCTAAGTATATTATTCCTAATCTAGAAAAGTTGCACCTTGATATTGCTCAAGAACTGGAGCTTACTGAAGAACACATAGGTCGATCACTGAAGGCGGCATAACGTTCCCCATCACCCGCCGCAGAAAACCTCAAACGCCCAGCAGATAAGCTTTCGGCGGTCGGGTGCATGGGGGTTTATGGGGAGACGGGGATTAAACGAGGAGACGAGGAGACGACTATGCATTGGGAGACAGACCAGATGTCTAATAACATATCGTACGCTCCTCACTCCAAATCAGGCCCATGTTCTTAGAAAAGCTT
>NZ_JAYGIG010000099.1:0-5655 GCF_034932105.1 Leptothoe sp. PORK10 BA2
ATTGTTGGGACTAGATTGGCGTTCATATTCCAACTCTAGTCCTATTTCCTGCTTGATGCTCTACAACCTCCAACTGACAATACTTCAGCCCCTTTACTGATGGCCGAGGAACACCGGTTACGCCCAAGGGCGATAGGAATTCATGCAATAAATAACCGTGGGCAGCATGGATTTCGATCACCTGAAAGCCTGCATCAATGCCTCTTTGTGCTGCTTGAATAAAGGATTGCTGAATCGATTCAATCCCTTCAAATGTGAGCGCGGTTGGGACTGGGCTCAGGTCATTAAATGCGATCGCACTGGGTGCAACAGGTTGCCATCCTCCTTCAGCCTTAGCTAGCGGATTGCCGCCCTCCCAGGGCACGGCACAACTTGCTTTTCGGCCCGCATGGGCTAGTTGGATCCCTGGGACTGCACCCGCCTCTTGAATCAGCTTGGCAATTTTGGCGAGCATCGGAACCTGTTCATCAGCCCAGATGCCCAAATCTCCAGGGGAGATCCTGCCTAGGGGGTTAACTGCTGCCGCTTCAGTAAAGACGAGTCCTGCGCCTCCGACAGCACGACTGACCAAATGAACCAAATGCCAGTCATTCGCCAATCCATCCTGGCTAGAGTATTGACACATGGGGGAGACCCCAATGTGGTTACGAAAGGTTACCCCTCGTTGTTGAAAAGCATCGAACAGAGCGGCCATAGTTTATACCGAGTTTGGTTAATTACCTGCACCAAAGTGCTGTTGCAACATTGGACTAATCCTTGCTAACCGTAGTGCTTGCATTGAAGTGTATGGCATTGAGAGAACATCATCAATCTCTGGATTGATCGGGTTTACGCTAAAGCTGCGATCGCGCGTTGGATGGCTGGGCGCTGCTCTAAGGCGGCATACCAGCGTTCGACATGGGGGCGTATCAGCGGTGTTTTTTGCTCCCCCTGACGAACGTTGACGGGTTTGACGGTGTAAGCTAGCCCCAGCTCTTCCAACAAAATCGGAACCTTGATACTGTTCGGGGTTGCCCAAGCATAGAGATCGATCATGACCTGATTCCTAGAATGTATTTGATGGTGTGTACTTGAAAGACTCGCCAGCAGATAGGTGCGATCGCACTCTAACAGCAACAGAGAGCTGCCTCGATACTTACAGCTTGGCAAAATCAGGAATGATCCGTTCCTGGCGATATTGCTGGAAGCGCAACTTAAACGCTTCTACCGTGTCTGGGTGCTTCGTAAAGCCAGCTCGACGGATCTTGCCGAGTGCCAGCACAATGTCATAATCAATGGCAAACATAAACTCCAAAAACTGCCAATTCACCAGCGTTGAAAGCTCTGAATTCACCAGATTGTATTTTGTTGCCATACTCTTCCAGAGGGCAGCATACTCAGCCATAAAAGTGGCTAGGGGCACTGGACGCGGGCCGCCCATGGGGACACCAAAGTCTGCCGCAAAGATGGGCCAAAGCTGAGACCATCGCGTTGGATCGCCGTTGGAGATATTGAAAACCTCGTTCGCCGCCTGTGGAGTTTCAGCGGCCCAAAGAGCAGCGGCGGCAACTTGTTCCGCGTCCACGATCTGAGTCATCGCCCCGAAAGCCGCCGCACTTCCTGGAAAGTCAAGGCGTAGCCCAAGCTCGTGCACAATCGCAGCATACACCGCAATCGCGAGTGCCAAGTTCATGGCATTGCCAGCCACAAAACCCGTCAGATGGGTTGAAATCAGATTCGTCCATTGCCAGGTGCTGCTTTCTGCTTGCGATCGCAAATAGTCTTCCTGGTCATAGTAGAAGTTTGGTCCTAAGTGCCTGGGTTCTGTTTCGAGGGCTGGTGAGGTCGAAATGCCTAGATGAACCCCATAATATTTAGCCCCCGTGATCAACGTCACATGTTGCAAGGGCGCTCCCGCCGCCTCCAATCCCTCGATGGCATTCACTAGCAATGCCAGATTGGGCTGAACTTCGGCAATCCAGCTAGGACGAGGTGCGTAGGCGGCAAAAAAGAGATGAGTTGCCTTACTGGCCGCCGCAAGTTGACGACGGGCCTCAGCGCTATCCAACAGATCAACACTGATTGTCTCATCCGCCCCTGGGACGGTTCTCCCAGATTGGGAAACGGCGATCGTCCGCCATCCCCCCACTGCTGCCAGTTTTGCAACAATGGCTCTACCAATGATTCCGGTTGCGCCAACCACCATGGCGGTTAGCTGTTTGTTCTCGCTCATACTGTTTCCTATCAATGAATGACTTGCTCGGATGTGATGATCGGGACAGATGGAGGAAAGGGAACTTCCCGCTATCGAGCGACCATGAGTTATGGAAAAGATAAGTAGTTACCAACCTATTGAGGCATCCAACCCGCAAACATTTTTTCAGAAGCACTGTAGGAACCAAACACAGGGGCACTGGCAACAGATTCTACGGACAGCATATTGACGATTGCGCCGCCCCCATTACGTTGCAAAATCGGCTAACTAGCCAGGGCAGCAACTCGTTGAATTGCCTCAACCTGCGTTGGATAACAGTAGATCACGGATGCTAAATCAGCCGGTGTCATCTTTTGCATGATTGCCAAGGTGAGTATAGGGAGGGACTCGCCCGCATGGGCGGCAACAAAAGTCGCCCCAACAATAATTCCCTTTTGTGTGTATAGAGCAATGAACCCATCTGCTTCCCCGTCGATCATTGCACGCTCAACTTGCCCTAGTTCTAACCGATAGGTATCGATAGCAATTCCGCGCTCTGCCGCTGTTTGAGGAGTGAGTCCAACATGAGCAACCTCTGGATCGGTGTAGGTGCAGTGTGGGATGATTAGTTCTGATACCCGCTTTTCAGCTCCGTCGATCGCATTGGCAACCGCTAGTTTTGCCGTTGCGAACGCTGCATGGGTATACTTCTCTGGCAACGCCACATCACCAGCCGCATACACAGTTGGGTTCGTTGTCTGTAGATAGTCATTAGTTTCGACTCCAGAGGCGTTGAACTTCACTCCAGCTACCTCTAAACCCATCCCATCTACGTTGACCGTTCTACCAGTAGCAATTAGGATCACGTCGTAGGCTAACTCCATCCCGTTACTGAGGATCAGTCGCTGTTGTTCGCTATCTACACTTGTCGCCTTTGCATTGAGGTGCAGCCGCACACCTTCCGCTTGCAACTGTCTGGTTATCACCTCTGATGCCTCAACTGGCTCGGCTATTAGCAAGCGTTCTCCACTACAAATCAAATCGACCTCGCTGCCTAGCCGACGAAATGCCTGAGCCAGTTCGCAATTTATGGTACCAGCCCCAATACAAACAAGCCGTTGAGGAAGCTTAGACAACTCAAATACGGTTTCATTCGTTAGATAATGCGCTGTGTCTAACCCTGGCAAACTGGGAACTGCGGGTTTGCTACCTGAAGCAATGACGGCTTTCTTGAAGCGTAGCGTCTGTCCTTCAACTGCGATCGCATCAGAACTCACAAAGTGAGCATCGCCAAGAAACACGTCAATACCAGCTCCAGCTGCAACCGACACTGCATCAAAGCTACCGCTGAAAGCTCGCATCTCCCGAACTCGCGTCATGACTGAAGCAAAGTTGACTTGGGGCGCAGCGCCGAGTGTGTAGCCAAATTTTTCGCCATCGCGTGCTTGATACACTGCCCTGGCAGCTCGGATGAGGGACTTGCTTGGGGTACAGCCAAAGTTAACGCAGGTGCCACCCATCAGGTTTCGCTCAACCATCGCGACGGTGTGACCTGCCTTAACCGCTGTTATCGCGGCCGTCAAACCAGCAGGCCCCCCTCCAATCACCACCAAGTCGTATCGGTCTTTCGGTTGGGGCGATTGCCAATCGGTTGGGTGCCCTTGAGCGATAGTCTTGCGGTTGGGGGCATCGAAGGGAGCGATCGTTGCAGTAGACATAAATTACCTCATTTGAAACTTAGAAAAGGACAAAACTTGAGAACTAGAGGACGCATCAATGAATGACTTGCTCGGGTGCGATGATCGGGACAGATGGGGAGAAAGGAACTTCTCTCTATCGAGTGACCATGAGTTATGAAAAAGACAAGTAGTTACCAACCTATTGAGGCATCCAACCCGCAAACATTTTTTCAACCGCTTTTAAGGGCTCTGCGATCGCAGAAAATGCACTCTGAGAGACCGGATCGGGATAGACGTCTTCCAGCCCTGCTTCAACCGCTTGCAAGGCTGCCTTAGCGACTGTGATCGGTTCAGCTTTATCGACCGGCATCCCTTCAGTCATTGCCGTATCTACAGGTCCCGGAAAGACTCCTACCACTTGCGTGCCTTGCTTTGCTAACTCGGCCCGAATGTCTTGGGTTAAGGAATTGAGGGCGGCTTTAGACGCACTGTAGGAACCAAATACAGGGGCACTGGCAACAGATGCTACGGACAGCATATTGACGATTGCGCCGCCCCCATTACGTTGCAAAATCGGCGCAAAAGCCCGCACCATCGAAAGCGTACCAAAGTAGTTGGTGTTCATCTCCCACTGAGCTGTTTCCACGCTGTTGGGGGTAAATAGTCCACCAGCGCCGATCACGCCAGCATTATTAATCAGCAAGGTGACATCCTGAGCGGTTTGAGCCGCTATATTCACTTGATCGAAATTGGTCACATCCAAGGCGATGGGAATAATGCGATCGGGTGCGATCGCCACCACATCCTTGAGCGTGTCAATGTTTCGAGCGGCCGCATAAACGCGGCGAGCACCCGCTTGGATCAGAGCTTCAACATAGGCTGTCCCAATTCCCCGATTTGCACCTGTAACCAAAGCAACGGATTCTTGAAGGTTCATAACAATCTCTTGGGTTAATCATAAAAACTTTTGCTGGAAAGCTTTGTGCCGTTTGGAGTTGGGCTGCATTGCTTTCCATGCCTCTTATCTTGATTTATTTCGATTAGTTTGAGAAGCCCGGAAAATGGAATATGATTTATTCCTATTTAGAATGACTGAACCTATGGATCGCCTCGATTGCATTCAAAGTTTTGTGCGAGTTGTCGAAACAGGAAGCTTTTCTGCCGTCGCTCGTGAACACAACACAACCCAGCCCACCATTAGTAAGCAAATTGCTGCTCTGGAAAGCTATCTGGATGTGCAACTGTTGAATCGTTCCACCCGCAAACTTCAGTTGACGCAGGAGGGAGAACGATTTTTTGAGCATTGCCAGGGGGTGTTGGATGCTGCTGCCGAAGCCGAAGCCAGTGTCGGGCAACGCCAAAAAGCAATTGGAACCTTGCGAGTAAGCTGCCCCGTGGCATTTGGGCAGTTTATGGTGATGCCTTACGTAAAGAGGTTTTTCGACCACTATCCGGATATCAAGTTAGATTTGACCTTCAGCGATCGCTTTGTTGATTTAGTCGAAGATGGGACGGATCTTGCCCTGCGGATTGGGCAGGTGAATGATCCAGCCCTAATTGCTCATCGCATTGGCGTGACCTGCCGCATCACAGTCGGCTCAGCATCCTATTTCCGCGATGCCTCTTTGGGAGCGCTACGTGAGCACCCAGTTCCTCAAACACCAGAAGACTTAGTTAACTGGACAGTGCGAAGTTTTTCTTTAAGTTGACAGGTGCAGCCCTTGGGAAAAGAGATTGCCTACGGGGTGCGTTGCCATCGCTCAAAGCAACGAACATTCCAATACCCAAAGAGCAAGGAATGTT
>NZ_JAYGIG010000100.1:0-5621 GCF_034932105.1 Leptothoe sp. PORK10 BA2
CGCTTCCGCAGAATGCCTTACGCTATATCTAGTGCCTTGCGGAGCAACCTAACACTGCGTTGGAGCCGACCGCCGAGAGGTTATCTGTCGCAATCAAAGGTTATTTACGGCGGCTCAACTTGACGTTGTACTGCACGACCCGCCAAGTAATTGACATTGTCCGAATTGAGAAAATCCGAGCCTGCTGGAAAGTCTTTGTTATTTCGGTAAAAGCCATTTTGATATTTCTAGGCTGTAGGATAATAACGAAATATAGGCTTTAAGGACTTGATAATAATGTCTGATCCAATAACAACGATCGCGGCAGGTGCAATTCTCAACCTTGCATTTCAGGAATTTGCCAAGTCCGGGGCTGGTGAAATAGCTAAGAAAACTGTGGGTGGGGCGATTGCCTTAGCAAAAGGGCTGCGAGATAAAATTACTGCTAAGTTTAAGGGAAATGCCAAAGCAGAGACAGCTATTGCGGCAGTGGAGACTGATTATTCTCCGGAGGCACTGGCTAAGCTTGAAGTGTACTTGGATGATGCAATGGCAGATGATGTCATTTTTGCAACGGAGCTAAGGCAGGTTGCCCAGCAAATCATTAACATTCAGAGCCAGACTACTTCTAACCGAGATTACAGAAACTACGGACGTGATCAAATCAATATTGAAAAAATTGAAGGAAATCCCAGAATTGGTGGGTCGTAAATATGGGACGGCGGGACAACCGAAAGTATGGAAATCAAGGGCGTGACCAGATTAATATCGAGCGGGTAGGTGGTAATGTACTGCTCAATTCTCAGGAGGCAGTTCGACCTGATGCTGAAAAAGACCTGCTAGAGGCAGTTAGGCGATGGGTTGAGTCAAGGTTAGAAGGACAATTACACCATGCTGTGAAGCTAAATTTGCAAAAGGAGGCACAACCGCAGCAAGTACGCCCTTGGGGCATGGAGGTGAAGGTAGCGATCGCGCAGTCGAGCCAACTATTGCCACCCGAAACGGGTATAGGGCAAGTATTTGATCAATGTTTAGGGCGGTTACTGATTTTAGGTGAGCCAGGGGCGGGAAAGACGACGAGTTTGCTGGACTTGGCACTGGAACTCGTGGAAAGGGCAGAAGACGATCCACAGCAGCGCATTCCCGTCATCGTCGATCTCTCCGATTGGCAACCGATCGTATCTAGATTAACCTCTAGGCGGATTAGCATTGCCAAACAAAATTTCTTAGGCTCCGCTTCTGAACAAGTGCCAGGTTGGTCGATCTCAAATTGGCTGACTGGTAAGGTACGAGAGAGATATGGCGTTCCGCCAAAGCAGATTAAGCAATGGCTGAAGGAGAAACGCTTGATACCTTTTCTAGATGGTCTGGATGAGGTATCTCCAGAGTATCAGGAGGACTGCGTGCGTGCGATCAATTTGTGGTTGGACTGTGATTGGCGGCCCAGGCAAGTAGCAGTCTGTTGTCGGAGGGAACCGTATGAGACTTATTCTGAAAAGCTGAAACTAGATGGAGCCGTTTATCTTCAAGACTTGACGGATGAACAGATTCAAACGTTTTTGACCGAGGCAAATCGGGATGAGTTGGGAGAGAACTTGGTAACCGATAAAAATTTGCTGGCGTTGATTCGTAGACCATTGTTGCTGTCGATGGCGATAATCGCTTACAGGGAGCTAGAGCCAATACAGTGGCAGCGGGCGACCTCAGCGGAAGATAGGCTCAATGTACTGTTAGATGCCTATATTCGACATATGCTAACGCAGGATATACTAAGTCGCGCCTGTAGAAACAGAAAGCCCCCTAGTCAGAAACAGAGTCGGAAGTGGTTGGAAGTTTTGGCATTACAGCTTTTGCAAGACTCGGAAACTGATTTTTTGATTGAGCAAATTCACACAACGTGGTTATCATCTCCCTTTCAAAAGATCCTATTTACCGTTTTTTCTATCACTATTTGGAGTTTTGTTTTTGCGGCAGTTTTTTGGGGACTAACTTTCACTATAAACTTTTGGGGGTCATGCTTTAACCTCACCAATCCAATTCGGACTGGGTCAAGTTTTCGCTTTTGGTTTGGGTTTGGGTTCGGTTCTTTGTATGGCTTAATTCGTGGGTTCAATGTTTGTAAAGACTGGCTATACACAAAATTAGTCGTGAGAGACAAAAAAGTCTCGCTATTAACTTCTAAGCTAGGAGAGATATTGCATAAGCTTTCATCTTGGAGAGATGCAGTAATTCCCTTTGAAGTTAATATACTAATTTATAAATTAACTAGATTCGTAGAGCAAGGATTTAATATTGAAGATTTTGTTTTCAATGCTGAAGCTCTGTCGATGCCAAATCAAGGAATTAAAAATTTATCAAGAAATGTAGTCCCAATCATATTAGGTTTTTTCCCCATGTATACCATGGTGGTGGGGATTTGGAGAGCAAGGTGTTCAATATCTTATACTGATTCCACTATATTAACTTCCTTATGTATGGCTTTGTTTCTGTGGGTTTTATGGGGAGGAGGAAATATTTGCATTAATCATTTTTTGGTCCGTTTTTGTTTGTATCTTACGAAGTCAACTCCTTGGGACTATGCTTGTTTTCTAAACTATGCGACGGAGCGGCTACTGCTTCAGCGCACTGGCGGTAGCTATCGCTTCGTACACGACCTATTGAGGCAATCTTTTGCTCAAAGTAGAGTCAATAGCTATCCACACCTGATCCACTCTCAAGTTTTCCTTCAGTGTGGTAGAAGTTATAGACTAATGAAAGAATATAACAAGGCATTACTAAACCTCAATCGTGCTATTGAACTTAATCCTAAATACGTTGCGGCACTTGAACAGCGTGGCATTACCTACAGCTTAATGAGATGCTATGAACAAGCACTGCAAGACTTCAATCGTGCCATAGAACTGAGTCCTAAAGATGATTGGGTGATCGCACGACGTGGTCTTAACTATACGTCAATGGGACGCTATGAAGAGGCATTGCAAGACTTCAATCGTGCGATTGAACTGAATCCTCGAAATGATCGTGTGGTTGCATGGCGCGGTGGAACTTATATTCTAATAGAGCAGTATGATGAAGCCTTGCAAGACCTCAATCGTGCTATTAAACTGAATCCTGAAGATAATTGGGTAATCGCACAACGTGGTCTTAACTACACGTTAATGGAACGCTATGAAGAGGCACTGCAAGACTTTAATCGTGCCATTAAAATTGATCCTGAAGATGGCTGGTCAATCTCAAATCGCGGTTACATTTACACATACATGGAACGTCATCAAGAGGCAATTCAAGACTTTAATTGTGCTATTAAACTGAAACCAAAAAACGATTGGTATCTATATCTTCGCGCTGTTAATTGCTTTATATGTGATCAGGCTGATTCCGCTAAAGCAGACTTGGGCAAAGCTATTCAAATAGCTCAGGAAGAACAGACCGAAAAGCCTAACAACCACCAAAATACATTTAATTTGGCAATCTATCACCTGGTTGCAGGCAACTTGCCAACCGCTCAAGAGTTTTATCAATCTGGACTCCAGCAGGGTGCTACCCAAACCAAAATCCGATATGCTATCCAAGATCTGAAATTTTTATTACGAGTATTTCCTAAAAATACTGCTGCCCAGCAAATAAAGGTAATGCTTGAAGAAAGGATAAGTGAAATTAAATTTCGGTAAAAGGCATGGTTGTCTTCAAAAAACAGATTAGTCAAGTCAATGGTATTAAATTCAATAACATTCTCGCTAAACACACTAAGCAGTACAACAACGCCCATGCACCCGACCGCCAAAAGGTTATCTGTTGAGTGTTCGAGATTATCTGCGGCAGGTGATGGGCAACGTTATGCCGCCTTAAGTTGCCAGTGAGGGAGCAGCGAAAGGTTATCTGTGGAGACGTGATTGTTAAGATCCCAGAACTATGCGCTGTTTTTCGGGTGGTTTCTGATCTCATTTGCTCTCAGATCAAAGTAAAAAAAATTATGGTAAGTTTTCCCTTTGGTGAGGTGTTGTAATGCCCTCTCGTGTCACTTCCTCCACTTGGCTGATTTCAAAAATCAATGTAAAAGGTTGACGCATTGATTCTTCTATAAAATTTTCTAGAAGTCCTACCTGTTTGGGCGTGATTACTTCCTGACTACGAACCATTAATCGTACTTCGGGTGGATCCACCAGCCAATTCGTCTCAATTTTTACCAAGTCTACTCGTTGAAACGTAATTGTCCGATTTAGCAATGCTTGTCTTAAACTAGCTTCTAGCCGATTCTGTCTGATCAAATCGAAAAAGCTTACACTGAGGGGAATCAGGAGAACGCTTGTCAAAATAGTTGTCCACACTAATGCTCTGCGTGCTTGCGTAAATGGGGTGTAGCCTGTGAGCAGGAATGCCGCCATACAAGAGAGCGTAATTCCCAGCAAGTTGGTCAGGTAAAGTATCAATGCCCCTAAGCTAAGAATCCATCTCGCATTAGCTAATCCCAAACCAATTACACAAATAGGTGGCATTAAAGCAACTGCGATCGCTGTCCCTGCTAAACTAGTAGAGATTTTAGGTTGCACTTTGGCATAGCCACTGACGCTGCCAGCCGCAATAGCGATGCCAAGATCTAGTAAAGTTGGTTTAGATCGAGCCAGAATTTCGTTGCTAAACGTTGAAATGCCTACCACAGAACCCAACAGCCAAGCAAGAGTGACTGCTGAGAGAGTTCCTACTGCTACTGAAATTAACCCTTGTCGAAAAAGTATTACATCCCCTTCTAAAGCTCCAAAAGCTAAACCTCTGATTGGTAACATTAGAGGAGCAATAATCATAGCTCCGATAATGACAGCCGCACTGTTGGAAAGTAAACCAAATGTAGCGATAATACAGGAGCTAATAATTAAAATTAAATATGTTGGATTGAGGGTAGATTCTTCCAGTAATTCAGTCTGTAGTTGCTGTAGTTTCGCTGGCTCGACTTTTTTACTTGCAAAACGGCTGAAGTATCTTCGTATCCTATTTAGCAACAAGGCTATTTGGTTTACCACAAGTTCTCTGAACATATCACTGAATCTTCCTTTGTATTTGAAATCTTAGAAACATGCCCTCAATAGTAGTTCACAAGGCTCTAGAATTGAGAAAACGAAACATGTAGAGACGGCAGCATAACATAGTCCCTGAGGCCGACGGGGTCAATAGGGAAAACTAAAAGCCTTTCTCTGAAAGAGTTTCAGTGCTTTTCTAGGCAGATGAAACGGTTTTGACGCTGAGCCTGTAAGAAGTCTCAATATCAAAAATGCCAATTTTCTGAATGATGCGTGGTCTTCTCTGAACAATCAAGGATCACTTTTAAAAGATTTCTCAAGCAATCGATGTTGTTTTGCAGAGTTGTTGTTTGTAGTCTATTTCAATTGTAGATTATCCGGCAGCAACTTGTTGTTTGGAGTCTTGCTGTACGCCCAATAGCTTGACTAGTGGAGACTTCTTGCGCCGTAAAGCTGCTATGTATTTTTCTTCATCATAGGGTTTACCATCTTGCCAACAGCGCCAGAGAATCCTGCCCCATTTGTAAGCCAAAGCCCGAATCGCCTTTTGATGACTTTTACCAGCTTGCTTCTGCTGTAGATAAAAAGCCTGAGACCAGGTCGAATCTCGTCGGGCTAGATTGACCC
>NZ_JAYGIG010000101.1:0-5572 GCF_034932105.1 Leptothoe sp. PORK10 BA2
GTTACCAGCTTAAAGGCTCAGAAACGCTCGATCTTTGACTTCCTGACCGATGCGTTAAAAGCCTCTCGACATGGTTCTCCTGCACCTTCATTGATCCCTGAAGGAGACTGACCCCCTGAATCTTTACTAACGGTCTGCTTCTAGCATCGATAACATTAAAATTACAACACTCCCAATTTATGTGGTCTAGGCAGGGAAGAATAATTTGGCGGTGGCAACTTTCTGTAATATTTGCCTGCAGTATAACCAGCGTTGTTATCGGACTAACCTTATTGGGAGCATTTCAGCTATTGGAATGGGCCGCCCTTGATAGTTGGTTTCGCTTAAGACCTCTAGAGAAAAGAGATCCACGCATCGTTATTATTGAGATTACTGAAAAAGATATTACTGAAGGTATGCGATGGCCCATTAATGACCAATTGATGGCCAACTTAATTGAGCAAGTTGCCGCCCAGAATCCCAGAGTCATTGGTCTTGATATTTATCGAGATTTTCCCCTTGAGCCTGGACATCAAGATTTGATTCGGGTGATGCAATCCACACCACAGCTAATTGGAATTGAGAAAGTTTTTGGTGAAATTGTTGCCCCACCCCCGAGCCTAGATCACGATACTCAAATCGGCATTGCTGATTTTGTAGTGGATGCTGATGGAAAAATCCGTCGCAGTCTATTGTCATCTCTCACCACCGATAATCAAGTTAAGTTTAGTCTGGGCGCAAAGCTGGCGCTCAAGTATTTGGCAGTTGAGGGCATCTCTCCACAAGTGATCAATGAACAGCCGCAGATATATCAGGTTGGTCAAGCACGCTTTCAACGCTTTGAACAGAATGATGGTGGTTATGTTCGCGCCGATGATGGTGGCAATCAAGTCCTGCTCAACTTTAGGGGCGTAAGCTGTACTGAAACTCAACGCTGTCCCTTTCAAACTATCTCCATGGGTGAGTTCTTGTCTAAGAAAACACCCTCAAACCTACTCCAAGATCGGATTGTCTTGATTGGTGTTACAGCCCCCAGTCTTCAGGATCACTTTTACAACCCCTATAGCTATGATAATGATGCTACATCCATAACAGGGGTTGAAGTCCATGCCCACCTTGCCAGCCAGATTATCAGTGCCGCGCTAGATGGACGATCCCAAATTCAAACCTGGTCCGAACCACTAGAATATCTATGGGTTTTTGCTTGGTCTAGCTGTGGCATTTTCCTAGGTTATGCCTGCCTTAGGCGACGGCGCATTACAAGGGGAATTTTGTGGCTGGTTGTAACGCTATTATTCCTGTTAGGAAGTCTCATTGCCGGTTCATATCTATTGTTTATAATCGGTTGGTGGGTGCCTATTATCCCTTCAGTTGCAGCCCTTACAGCCTCTGTCATTGTCAGTACGACCCATCTATTAGGGATCAAGTTAAAGCTCTCTTACCAAGAATTAGCCCAAACTAACCAACAGTTGGCCGACGCTAACCAAGAATTAGCCCAAACTAACCAACAATTGGCTGGCGCTAACCAAGAATTAGCCAACTACTCCCAAAACCTGGAGAAAAAAGTTGAAGAACGTACCCTTGATTTACTAACTGCAAAAGAAGCTTCCGATAGTGCTAATCGTTCCAAAAATGACTTCCTAGCCAACATGAGTCATGAACTCCGTACTCCCCTCAATACGATTCTAGGCATGACCCAGGCATTAGAAGAGAAAATTTTAGGGGAGCTTAACCCTCAACAAGTTAAAGCACTCCAAACCACTGAACGCAGTGCTAATCATCTACTGGAGCTGATTAACGATATCCTGGATCTGTCCAAAGTGGAGTCGGGCATGTTAGAGCTAGACTGTACCCCGACAGCAATACTGCCCCTATGTCAGTTCTGTTTGACAGTCATCAAGCAACAAGCTCATAAAAAAGGTGTGCAACTAGACTCTAATCTATGTTACACGGTCCCTATTCTTGTGATGGATGAACGGCGTATTCGTGAAGCCGTCATCAACCTACTGAGTAATGCCGTCAAATTTACGCCATCTGGAGGCTTAGTTACTCTTGAAGTACTCTATCAATCACCATCCGCCAATCTAGATGGAACTGAGTCCTCACCCCAAGGCATACTGACGTTAGTCGTTAGTGATACAGGTATTGGCATTAAGCCCGACTACATGGATAAACTGTTTAAGCCCTTTGTCCAAATTGATAGCGCCCTCAATCGCCAATATACAGGAACAGGCCTGGGATTAGCTTTGGTAAAACGGATTGCCGAACTCCATGGTGGCACAGCCACCGTTACCAGTGAAGTGGATGTGGGCAGTCGTTTCACCATCGAGATTCCCTGCTCCATTGCCAGTTCACCCCAACCCACAAAAGGAACTGTACCCATTGTCAGCACCAAACCCAATCTGCCCCAGCCTGAAGCATTAACCTCAATCTTATTAGTTGAGGATAATCTAGAAAACATTACGGTCATCAAAAGTTATTTGGCCGCGAAAGGCTATCGTATTCGTATAGCAAATGATGGAAATCAGGCGATTTCTGAAGTTTTAGCCACTGTGCCCGATGTGATATTAATGGATATTCAGCTGCCAAACATGGATGGGCTTGAAGCAATACGCCGCATACGCCGTGAACCAACCTTAAACCGAGTACCCATCATTGCCCTTACGGCCCTAGCGATGAAAGCAGATCGCAACCGTTGTATTGCCGCCGGAGCTGACAAGTATCTGAGCAAACCCGTTAATCTCGGACAACTTGTCATCACCATTGAAACGCTTTTAGGCGAGCGAGCTGCATCAGTATGAAGCCACAAAATATTTTAGTTATTGACGATGATGTCAGCCATTTTGACGTGATCGATGCCCTATTCAACCATCAAGGCTACCAGCTGTATTATGCCAGCAGTGGAGAGGATGCCATTAGTTCCCTTGATGCCTTTAATCCCGATCTGATTTTGCTCGATGTACTCATGCCAGGGATGAATGGTGTTGAAGTTTGTCGATGCATCAAGGCCTTACCACAATGGCAAAATGTTCCTATTATCATATTGACAATATTAGACACTAAAACAACAGTAAAGTCCTGTGTGCAAGCTGGAGCAGACGATTTTATTACGAAGCCTTTTGATTTGAGCAGGCTGCGTACCCGAGTTCACTCTATGCTCAAAATCAAACAGCAGCATAACGAATACAAAACATTATCTCGCATCCAAACGAATACGGTTAATCTCCTAGAAAGCACCCTGGATGAACTACGGGGCAACCTAGCATCTCAATTATCCCATGATGATTTATTAAATCGGATTGAGCAATCGGCCTGTCGTTTAGAGACCTTAACGGCAAAATTTCAGATTTATATGGAGCTAGAACTCGCGGCCAATCAACCGATACCGTTCCAAGCTAGTGATCCTCAGAGCTTGACTGTCGTGGTTGAAGAGCTAGCAGTTCTGGCACAAAGATATAACCGCAGCCATGACTTGAGAGTGACTATTGAGGATACTAACGTTGCTGTATCTGCTCGGTACCTTTCCATTATTTTCCATGAACTAGTCGATAATGCCCTGAAATTTTCTTCCTCAGGGACATTGATCGAAGTTAGGAGTGACGTGGCAGAAGATTGTGTAACCTTATCTATCCATGACTCAGGCCAAGGAATATCAGTGGAGAAAATGGCTAGCATTGATGACTCAATCCAGTTTGAGCGCAGGGTCTATAAACAAAAAAATGATGGTATGGGACTAAAAATTATCAAACGAATTGTTGCCCTTGTTGGGGGACAGCTTGAAATTAAGAACAACTATCCACAAGGAACAATCGTACAAATTGCCTTGCCAATAGCTTGCAGTTAGATCGTTCACTCAAATTTCATAGCCTCAACCCAAAAAAGCGTATATCTGAGTCGTTACTGTTCAGATATACGCGAGTTATAACTATTTCTGGTGTATGGGTTAGGAGATAAAAAAAGGCGTATCCTTCTGGAGCAAGAAAGTTACCAGACGAGGAATACACCATGACTGACAATAAAGTAATCGAGCTCAAATCACAAGAAACGCAGGCAAGCTTTACGGATGCGCTGAGCGAATTAGTGCGCCAGGGAGCGCGGCAAATCATCGCCCAGGCCGTTGAAGCAGAACTGAGTGAGTTTTTATCGACCTATGATGACCTCAAAGATGAGACCGGTCGCCAAGGTGTCGTTCGTAACGGGTACTTGCCAAAACGGACCATCACTACTGGAGTTGGGGCGGTGGATATTCAAGTACCGAAAGTCAGAGACCGCACTGGCCAAGGGATCAAGTTTAATTCCCTGCTACTACCGCCCTATCTCAAACGCAGTCGAAGCGTGGAAGAGGTGTTGCCATGGCTCTATCTCAAAGGGGTGTCCACGGGTGATTTTAGTGAGGCTCTATCTGCCTTGCTAGGGTCAGAGGCCAAAGGCTTATCGGCTGCCACCATTAGTCGCTTAAAAGCCAAATGGCGCGAGGAGTATCAAACCTGGCAAGGCCGTTCACTGCGTCATAAACGCTATGTCTATGTGTGGGCTGATGGCATTTACTTTAATATTCGTAACGGTGAAGCCCAATGCATTCTGGTGCTCATTGGGGTTACCGATAGCGGAGAAAAAGAACTGATGGGGATTGAACCCGGCTATCGAGAATCGGCCCTGAGCTGGAAATCCCTGTTATTGAAACTCAAAGATCAGGGGCTGCAGTATGCTCCCCAGGTGGCCACTGGAGATGGAGCTTTGGGGTTCTGGAAAGCCTTGCCTGAGGTCTTTCCGTCCACGAAGCCTCAACGGTGTTGGGTGCATAAGACGGCTAATGTTCTCAACAAATTACCCAAGAAACTTCAACCGGAGGCGAAGCGGGCGCTGTGGGAAATCTATCGTGCCGAGACTAAAGCCGATGCTAGTCAAGCCTTTGAGCGGTTTATTAAGACCTATCAAGCCAAGTATCCAGAAGCCACGGAGTGTTTAGCGAAAGACCGGGATGTCTTGTTGACCTTCTATGACTTTCCAGCCGAGCACTGGGCTCATATTCGCTCTACCAATCCAATTGAATCCACCTTTGCTACAGTGCGCTTGAGAACTGATAAGACACGAGGGGCCGTTTCCCCTGACTCTATCCTCTCGTTCGTGTTCAAATTAGTGCAGAGCGCTCAGAAACGATGGCACCGGATTCGTGGCTTCAAACATCTTGGTGATGTCATTGAAGGCATTGCTTTTAAGGATGGCATTCGCGTTGAGCAAGAGATTCAGACAACCACCCATCAGAAGGCGGCCTAACTCTGGCTCATACACCAGATTTGACTATATCTCGATATACGCTTTTGTCTGTCTGTTAGGACTGTTCTGATCAGTATCCTGGATCAAAAGCCCTACTATAGCTTTGCTCTATTGGGTCTACCATAGATGATCGCTGAAAACTATAGTTGTCTAAAAAGGGGCGCAACCCTAGATTTGAATCACTCAAGTACTGGAGTTTAGACAAAAAATGTTGAGAGAGCGATCAGCCCTTGAGCCAGATCGCTCCATAGACGAAGCTGAGGAAACACAACTAACCTCAATCGTCTATGAACAGTGTTACCAACCTCAAAGCATT
>NZ_JAYGIG010000102.1:0-5453 GCF_034932105.1 Leptothoe sp. PORK10 BA2
CTGATGCCGATATTTTCCATAGAGATGCACCCGACCCACACGCTAGGTTTCAACTATTTCTTAAAACCCATTTACTGGGCACGCGCGTCTGTATCAAATATTACATTTTGAATTTATAATTGCTGTAGGACGCCATAATTTTTCGGGTCACATCCCAGTTGGGTAGTAACACCATCAACGCCCAAAATGGCAGCACAAACAGGTTGCCAAAGTTAAAAATATACTCGAAAATCATCGCTTCCATGGTCCACTTATCAAGGGATACATGGGTCATTGTAAAGCGATGATCCTGAAAATATAGCTTGCACCCATGGTTTAACCCATCGGTGATCGCTGAAAGCTATAGATAGCATTAGATATGAGCGGTACAATCGGCTGCAAGTTTGCAGCCGATTGCGAGAGGAACAGGCAGGACGAAATCACCCTAGGCCACTTCAGACAAGACCGTTTCAGACGAGCCTGTTTCAGATAAACCCGTTTCAGATAGGGCAATCAAAGCGGCATCACTCAACAGAGGCCCCCCATCCTGACCATACAATCTGGCCACAGCCCCTGTGAAACCTGCATTGTAGTCCAGGGCCACTTCATTGCCCAAGAAATCGGTCCGTTCATCCACATAGGAAAAGTCATGGGGCAAGCGAGGTCCTCCCACCAAGGCTCCATACAAAACATTCTCGTTGGGAACAACAGCGTTAATGTCCGTCGTGCCGGAGGCCCCCCGGTGGTGAATGTACTCGGGGAAACTATCACCAACGCCAGCCACATAGCTTTGCTGCGCCGGATTATCCCCCAAAATGTAGTCAATTTGACGACGGGAGAACTGATCATACTGGCCCTCGTCAAAGTTCACCGTATCACTATAGAGACCGGCCAAGAACGCAGTATTGGCACTGTACCTCAGAGCACCCCACGGATCTAACCAAGCCAAACCACCCTCAGTTTGCTCAATCCCCCCCGACAACCAACTATCCAGCCAGGCCTCAACTTCACTCCGATAATTTGCACCATCCGTGATTTGAGCTAACAACACCCCCGTCCCATAGGACTTATCGTCCCAGCTTTGGGTCCAGTCAATTCCCAGATTTTGGTAATTGGCCTGGGCCTGGGCCAAATATGACTGTTCGCCAGTGGCTTTATATAACCAAGCAGCCCCCCAGGCCAGTTCGTCGGTGTAACCACTCCATGAGTTGTAGTATTGCTGAACTTCAGGAATACTGTCGGAATAACGACCGCGATAGCTATCTGCAAAGGCATACAGCTGCTGGGCATTCACCAATAGTTCAGCGGCATAGGTCGGATCAACAGACCGAAAAATAATGGATGCAGAAGCCAAAGCCGCCGCTGTTTCAGCCGCGAGATCAGACCCTGGATTTTCTGGATCAATTTTATAGGCCGGGCGATGAATAGTCAGGTCCTCAGGGGCTCCCCAGTATTCATGATCCGTCCCCGGATCACCCACTTGACCATAGAAGGCCTGGGTGGATTGACCATCGCTGATGTGAGCCTTGAGAAAATAATCAGTTCCCCATTTAATCGCCGCCAACAGTTCGTCGTATTGTCCACTCTGTTGATAAGCTGCCTGATATTCAATGGCTCCCCAGCTCAACATAGTGATGCTGGCGGCCATGGGCAAACCAAATTTGACATGGTCACCAGCATCATAATACCCCCCGGTCAAATCCACGCCGACATCGGCCCCATCCTGGAGGGCAGAATCTCCCCGCCAAGCAATGCGGTTATCATCTGGCAAGTCCCCTGACCGCTGGGCTTCATAGAACAACAGCGATTTTTGCAGGGTCTCACCATAGAGCGAGCCGTCCCCTTCAGAGGTAGTAGGTTCCCCAGGAACAGAGCCCGGCTCAGGTGACGGCTGTTCCATCACAGGTACTTCAACCGGTATTTCAACAGGTGCTACAACTGGTATTTCAATCGGGACTGTCGGGACTGTTAAAGTAGGCTCTTCCAGGACGGGTGCCTCGACAACTTCCGGTTCAGATTCCTCACCCGGTAGGGGGTTGGACACAGGCTCCTCCGAAGATTCGAGCCCGGGATCTGTAATAAGAGGCGGATCATCAACGGCCGGTACTGCCACAACGGGATCAGGTGGTGCAGGAACTGGTGGTGCAGGAACCGGTGATGCAGGAACCGGTGATTGCCCAGCACCCGATTCTTGGCCGGGTGCTGCCGGTGGGATGGGCAACTCAAGCATTACCGACTCGTCTGAAGCATTGCCTACGAATAAATCATTAAAGTAATAGTGAATGGGCTCATGCGCGGAGCTCCCTTTACCGTTCAAGCCAATCGTGATCGTATCGCCCTTTAGCAGAATGCCATTCCAGCTAGCATTGCTAACGGTGTACACATGGATATTTTGTTCAACCCGATGGTCAACAATTTCGCCATGCCAAAGCTCTGATATTTCAAACGGTGACTCAAACCGCAGTTGCCAGGTCTCTAAGGGCTCGGTGCCGCTGTAGGTAAAACTTAGCTGGCCGGTAAATCCGCCCCACCAGTCGTGAACGATCTTAAAATCAACCGCATCCACCTCGGCTAACGGTCCTTGCCCAGGGACAACCGCTATGGGTTCAGAGGCAGGGCTATGGAACGAGGGTGCGGCAACAACGGTCACCTGGTGTGTCGCCGCTGTTGCATTGCGGCCAACAAAACCAAATTTAGTCTTCTCGCCGGGATCTAACCGGGAATTCCATCCATTTGCCCTGACCGTATAGAGATGCCCCTTGCGCTCAAGGATCTCTCCCCCCCAAAGTGTATCGATATCAAAGGTAGTTTTAATCGTGAAAACCCAATCGTCGAGAACATGGAGGCCAGTATTTTCAACATGAACAAACCCCACCAACCCATGGCCCCAATCCTCCGACACCTCAAAGGTCGTTTTCAGGTCGTTGGTGGCGAGCACAGTCGGTTCAGGCACCGACGGCTCAAACAATGGCTTAGGAACAACTGTCACCTGGTGCCCATCAGCGGCGGCATTGCGGCCTACAAACCCAAACTTAGCACTCTCACCAGGGTCTAAACGGGCATTCCAACCCTTAGATCCTACCGTGTAGCGATTGCCAACTTGCTCAAGGATGTCTCCACCCCAAAGCGTCTCTATATCAAAGGTGGTTTCAATAATCAGATCCCATTTTTCAAGAACCGTGGACCCATTATTTTTAACGGTGACGAAACCCACCAAGCCGTCTCCCCAATCTTGGGAAACTTCAAAGGTAGTTTGCATGATGTTATAGGCTTCCCAAAAACGGAATACAAAAGTATGAAAATTAACTTATCGAAGATGGCTCTGCCATCTCATCCCCGGTTTTTGGTAGTGCACCTATTGCATATGCTGCCCTCGTTCTAAGTATAGAGCGTACCTAGGGGAATGGTACTTGGGTGATCAGAGAAAATTCATCCAATCTGTAAAAAGCTCTAATTAGTTTTATAGTGGGGACATTATTGACAGATCAGTAGTCCACCGCATCTTAAGATTGATCGACGTATCGCTTATTTTGTTGTCAGATTTTATCTTTGGCTCAACATCTGTCAGTCTGGAACAGCGCTCGTATCAGGTTAAGAACAGATGTCAATGGATATGGAATCGGCTCCAAGCTTTAGTGAGTTGTCATTGAGTGAGCCGGTGCTAAAGGCTTTGGAGGTGTTGGGCTATGAAAGCCCAACGCCGATTCAATCACAGACAATTCCCCATGTATTAGCGGGCACAGATATTATTGGGCAAGCACAGACTGGTACGGGTAAGACCGCTGCCTTTGCCCTACCGTTGCTCACCCGGGTGGATATTAGCCAACGGTTGCCACACACCCTGGTGCTTACGCCCACCCGAGAACTCGCCATCCAAGTGGCGGAGGCCTTTCAAAGCTATGCCTCCCAAATGAAGGGGTTCCATGTGTTGCCCCTCTATGGGGGACAAAGCTATAGCATTCAGCTACGTCAGCTGGAACGCTCGGTCCATATCGTAGTGGGCACCCCTGGCCGGGTGATGGACCACATGAAGCGAGGCACCCTGGATTTGAGTGCTCTACAGTGCCTAGTATTGGATGAAGCCGATGAAATGCTCCGCATGGGCTTTATTGACGATGTGGAATGGGTGTTGGAAAAAACCCCCTCCACTCGTCAGGTAGCGCTCTTTTCGGCGACCCTACCGCAAGAAATTCGTCGCATTGCCCAGCGGCATCTCCATAACCCCGCTGAGATCTTAATTAAGTCTAAGACCTCTACGGCGGATACCATTCGCCAGCGCTATTGGATGGTCAGTGGCTATCACAAACTAGATGCCTTGACTCGGATTTTAGAAACAGAAACCTTCGACGGTATGCTCGTGTTTGTGCGGACTCGCATAGCGACGGTCGAGCTAGCGGAAAAACTAGAAGCCCGTGGCTATGAAACGGCACCGCTGAGTGGTGATATCTCTCAAATCCAGCGAGAACGAACCGTTGAGCAGCTAAAGTCAGGCAAATTGGATATTGTCGTAGCTACCGACGTGGCTGCTCGAGGACTAGATGTGGAGCGCATCAGCCATGTCATTAACTACGACATGCCCTACGACACGGAAACCTATGTACACCGTGTGGGACGGACGGGGCGAGCTGGACGCAACGGCGAAGCTATTCTATTTGTAGCGCCCCGCGAACGACGGTTGCTGTACGCCATTGAGCGGGCCACCAAGCAACCCATTGAAAAAATGGAGATGCCGACCACTGAGATGGTCAACGATAAGCGCATTGCCCGGTTTAAGCAGCAAATTACGGACACCCTTGCCGAAGAAAACTTAGAATTCTTCAATAATTTAATGGAGCAGTATGAGCAGGAACATAATGTCCCTGCCATTGAGCTAGCTGCCGCCCTGGCTAAACTAGTGCAGGGAGATGAACCTTTACTGCTAGAGGAGCGTAAGCGTTCAAAACCTGAGCCCAGTGGTGAGCGACGGGAACGCCCTCAGCGGAGAGATCACAAGGATCAAAAAGATCACAAGGCATCACCACCAGAACAGGGGATGGGCCGCTATCGCATTGAAGTGGGGCACCGCCATCGCGTGAAGCCTGGTCATATTGTGGGTGCGATCGCAAACGAAAGCGGTTTAGAAAGTCGCTACATTGGCCGGATCAATATCTACGACAGCCATAGCACCGTAGATTTACCCGAAGGCGTGTCCAAGGAAATCCTAAGACACCTGAAAAAAGTATCCATCTCGGGTCAACCCCTAAAAATTTCAAAGGTGGAAGGGGAAATCACTGGCAAAGGGGCGGGCAAGCAGCGACCCAAGAGTAAACCCAAACGCGTTTAACTTTGGGCGTAACCGGTCTCGCGATCTAACTCAAGCAAACAGGGGCCAATCGACTGCACCGAGTAGGTTTCGGTGTGGATAAAGGCGTTCAGTTTCATGCTGAATGCGAAAATGAGTAAACGCTTGCCAGGTCTGATTGAGAGCAACAGAG
>NZ_JAYGIG010000103.1:0-4962 GCF_034932105.1 Leptothoe sp. PORK10 BA2
CCATAATGGAACTGGCTGATTGTAATGGTTTCAGCCAGTTTCGGACATTCCAGACCGTTTGGGTACTGGGATGTTCTTTTTTAGAGACTTTCACCAGTTAGAGATGAACTTCGCACTGTCCAGTTATCTAAATTTGCCCATTTAAAAGATGCTTTATCCAAGATAGAACCATCAAGTAAAACCCCTTGTAGATGACCACAGAAAAAGTCTGCACTAACCAAGTATAAATTTCGCAAATCAAGAGCGTATTCTTCACCTTTCTTGTATGTTCTTTTACGTCGTGAAATAGCCCTTACAACTGCATGAATATCCTCCGACGTCCTTGGTGAAGTAGGTAAATCTTTCTCCTTGTAAACGTCAATCGCTGTATATTGTCTTGCATATGACATGAAAACTTCCATGATTGTCCAATGATCTTTTTCTGAGTCCCAAGCAATCCTCTCCAGGGCATATATCCCACCAATTCGCTTAGACAAACTATCTTTATCACCTAGCAATTCCATAGCCTGAAAAAAGCTGTTAGTAATTCGAGTCTCATGAGAGATTTGAATTGTTCTAGCCGTAAAATACAAACTAATTAAGATAAATGTTCCACCCAAAACTTGAGTAAGAGTTGAAAAAGTTTCTCGTTCTGCTTGGATACGCTTTTCTGGCTCTTGAATTCTAGTTGCCATTTGTTGCCAGTCAAGATACTTCCAAACAGTGTAGCCACAGGATAGAAAGGCAATTAATATAACAATTATTGGGATTTCTTTGCCTTTAGTAAGAGCACGTATACGGTTTTCTCGCATTAGATATAGAACCTACAACATCTTAAAGATGGGTTGACTCATCACTGGCTTAAAACAATTTCATCAACACCCAATGGCAACTTAACCTTAACCTCTAGCAGATAGTTTAATGGCTGTGCTCTAGCCGATAGCCTAAGCTGTATAACGGGTCTGATCAGCAGTTGCCGAGATCTTTGCATCCCCTCCAGCGAATTCTGTCAACCCGCTGCACCAGAATTTTTATACTGCGCGCCCTAACGTAGACAATACCATTTCAAATAACTCGTTTGCATTATTCGTACACCCAATAGCACCATGACGACGTGATTCTGCAACATGTTCTGGATCTCTTGAACTGGCATAAATGATAAACGGGGTATGATCTCCAGTAGAACGCAGGTGATCGAGGAGTGTATAGCCTGCACGAGGATCAGGAGGTCGTCCCATATCAGAAATAATAGCATCAAATCTTTGTCGAGAAATTCTCTTGAGTGCTTCGTCCGTCGATGTTGCCAATACAAAATTGACCCCCAAAGCCTCAAGTGCTTGACGTGCATAAATATTGTTTTCAGGGCGATCATCAACCCAAAGTACCGTTGACCTACTTACACGTCTAATAGCACGAGGTGTAACGACTTCAGAAACAACGTCTGCGGCTATTTTTGCTTCTTTCGCAGCACTCTCACGATTTGTATCTCCATCAGAACGAGATGCTGCCGCCGCTGCCAAAGCCGCTGCCGCCTCAGCTTGTTTTCTCTTTAAGGAAGCCTCAAATCCAGCTCCCTTTAAGGACAACTCGCCCAAACTTGAAAAGAAATCACGTAAATCTCGACCAAATCGGATCAGAATGAACAGAATCACTGCGGGCCAAATAAGGACGTTTAGCAATTTCGTAATAGCATCAAGTAGCTTAACAATATCGTCAACGCTCACTGTTCACCCAACCAGAATTTGAAACTTACCTTGGCATCCAATCACAGATAACTTTTCAGTGTGCCCCCACAGAAGCTTCAGCAGTATAACTATTATTAGATCTACGTTTTCCGTATATCTACCCCATATAAGCTAGATATACGGATAGTTAGCGGTATATCCACCCTGTAAGACTGGATATCCGGATAATTTTCCATATACTACGCTCATATTGGGTGGACATATAGAAAGTTTCAGTATATCTTCCAAAATTTTATAGCTAGAGCCGACTAGGCAACGTCAAAATTAGTACATGAGATCTATCTTGTGTTTCGTCACAGCTTTGCCACCCATTCGCTGGAAAATGGCTACGACATTCGGACCATCCAGGAGCTGCTCGGTCAGAATGATGTGAAAACCACGATGATCTACACCCATGTCTTAAATCGGGGTGGTCGAGGGGTACGAAGTCCGTTAGATAGTTTAGAACTCAACAGTCGCTTGACGCCCTTTCAAAATCCTTCTGTTCTCAGTGATTAAGCCATTACCCATGTGATGGTCGTTACTCAGAACTCCATTAGCTTAGCTCTGCCGGACGGTGCTACCAAAACCAACCGACAGCTAACGCTCCCAATCACCCGCCGCAGAAACCTTGAACTCTAATCTATAACCTTTCGGCGGTCGGTGCGCATTGGGGTTGTTCGACTGCTGGCTACTCAATTTTAGTTCTGTACCTTAAGGGTATACGCACACAGTGAGGATCGAGAAAATCAATCAGCTCGATCAATCTACTATGAATCAAAACAAGGCGCTCTCCACCAACTTTCGATTCCTTGATGATCACATCAAGATCCTCTTGTAGTGTTATAAACCAACGAGCAAAGTCTGGATCGCTCATTTTCTGAACAAAAGCAGCATAACCAATACACTCATAACCCAGAATTTGATCTGCGGAGCGAGACTTCATCATGATTTCTCCGATCGCGCGCTGTTCTCCATTAAATAGTTGAAATGTTGCATCAAAATTACTTTTACCATTGAATCGGCCTGTACCAAAAGCCTTAGTAATATTCACCAATAACTCACTAAGGTGACGATTTAACTCCAGATCACCCAAATCTAAAAACTGAATCTCCCGTCGCAAAATCTCAACCCATCCAAAATATTCTGCAAAGACATACAGCGTATTAATAATCAAATATTCTTGTTCAGATAGACATCGCTGATCAAAATTCTGCAAAACACGGTTCTGATGAATATTGAACAAACGGCTTTGAAGATCGATTGCTGCTCGTAACAGTGGATCTCGGTACTTTGACATTAAGGCAGCCGTTTGAGCTTCGCGCGATTTAGCCTCACGCTCTTTAGCAAGACGATCAGATAGCTGTGTTACACGCATCTGTCCATAAATGCTGATAATAGCGCTAATGACTGCAACGATTGTCGCAAGGATTGCAGTAACAACTTCAGGCTTCATTGTAACTGTGTTGTATAAGTGAAAAGCTGTATCTGATCGAAAGATTTTACTGTATTGCCCACTGAAGATAAAGCAGTCGAACTATTATTAGATCTACTTTTTCTGTATATCCACCCTGTAAGACTGGATATACAGATAACTATCCGTATACTACGCCCATCTTGGGTGGACATATAGAAAGTTTCAGTATATCTTCCAAAATTTTATAGCTAGAGCCGACTAGGCAACGTCAAAATTAGTACATGAGATCGCACCAAAGCTAGGGTTATGTACTGCGGCAAATATCACGTTCAGAGAGCTGCTTCTGATCCATGATTCAACGGCGAACTTGTGCTTGGGTTCCAGAAGGCAATCAGTTCAGAGCGCTAGCTGAACTGGGGAGCACCATTAAATCGAGGATAACCGAAATTTACTGAGGATCGCACCCATGCGGTAGTGAATGCCCTGCGCCAAGGCATCATTAAACTTTAAGCTCAACGGTTACACCTGCGCCATCACGGCGTTGAGCAGGTCGGTTTGTTTGGTTTGAGCAGCGGAGATCGCCCCTTCTAAGCGATCGCACAGTGCCATCAGTTGATCGAGTTTAGCGACAATGCGGTGTTGTTCGGCGAGGGGTGGAAGTGGAAGTGGAAGACTTTTTAGTGTCGTTTGATTGATCTTGGGCATGGTTCCAGATGTACCAGATGCACGAGATCGAAGAAAGTTACGACAAGGCTCAGAACTCATGGCTAGATAGATGAAGTTCGTATCAATCTCTGACGATACACGTAGTTTCATCATTAAATCAGGATAGATAAAGCGATTTGGCTCGCCTCGATATACGGCTGAGACACCAACATATTCCAAGGTATTACCGCGCTGAACGAGAATATCGCCATCACAGAGCCAAAGATTTGAATCTGGTGAAATTTCGTTGGCAATGAATTTTGAGTGTTCTCCTTTGAATTTTCCAGAAGTTGTTGCACTGAGCGTCAGAGAACGCACTGACGTTTCATAATCTACAGCTTTAGGCGAAAATCCATTGGTTGGTCCAGATACCAAAATAGAGCCTAGGCACTTCCATTTCCAGTGTATAGGAATTTCATATTCTAGTGGCTGAGGCTGGCTTTCCTTTAACTTTCCTAGGTTAAGTTTCTCCCGTTCTACCAATACCCTGCTCAGCAAATGATCTACAGGTTCATCGTTGGGATCTTGGGGGACTAATTTGCCCATGACGGCGAGTTGGAGGATGGTTTTGCGGAGTTCGGCGACGGTTTCTTTGACGGAGTAGAGTTCGCTGAAGTGTTGGGTGATGAAGTGCCAAGCGGCGGTGAAGTCGTCGTTGTCTTGGGCGGTCAGGAGGCGATTGAGTGCTGCGGTGTGGACGGTGATGAGTTTTTGGGCGCGATCGCTCCGCAGTTTTTCCAGCTCATCACAACGCGCCATTAATTGGTCAATTTTGGCAACAATCCGACGTTGTTCCGCGAGGGGTGGGAGAGCTATTAACATATTGTTTAATTGCCCAAGATAAATCCCTTTTTGTGCCGTACCCTTACCATGCTCTAAATAATAGTTGATGCATAACGGCGCACCAAGATGTCTGCATAAAAAATCTGAACTGATAGGTGTACTGATAACCGCGACACTGCGCTGAAGAAGAAACTTTGGCGCATCATTTGGCACCACAGCAGGTCTTCCAACTGGAGTTTAGACAAAAAATGTTGAGAGAGCGATCAGCCCTTGAGCCAGATCGCTCCATAGACGAAGCTGAGGAAACACAACTAACCTCAATCGTCTATGAACAGTGTTACCAACCTCAAAGCA
>NZ_JAYGIG010000104.1:0-4796 GCF_034932105.1 Leptothoe sp. PORK10 BA2
GAATAAGATACATGCGTCTCATACTGGGAAATACCTTATTCTTTTACTTGGGGTCATACAGTTAGCTAGGCGAATCACCCCTCATAGGGACTCTTGCTTCTAATACTACGGGTACTCTATTTTTTTTTGGGCTCAATATGCGTTTTAGGGAGTTAACTGAGAACGGTACACAATAGACTGGCTAACAATGCTTTTCCCCGTCGTCGGGCATTGTGCATAAATTCAAAGAACCCCAGATACAATTGTAATAGTTACCGATTGCGATCTCACACCTTACTCTAATTCCATTGACCGATCACGTTTCAATTGAGGCGAACGCCTATTCTGCACCATCTGATGGTTAAGAACCTTACGCACCGTTTGATTCACATAGACCATTGCCTGCTGCTTACCTTGATCTTGAATGATTCGTCGCACCATAGGACTGCCAGCCGAAAGCATTAACGCAATATCCTTCTGGCTCTGTCCATCTTTCAAAGCTTTCCTTGCAACCTGAAGATCTAGATTTACAGGATCCCTGAGCGTAAGCTCCTGATTATATTGTTGCCAAAGGGCCAAAGACTTCTGTTTTATCGATGGCTGAGTGTTTGACTCAGGTGGAGATACTTGAGCCTCAAAAGGCTCAGTCTCTTTTTGAGTAACCTCATCAGGGACAGCCAATGACTTCGGCACTAATGGATTGCTATTTGTTGTAGCTAAAGGTTGAGTAACCGTCGGAAATATGTTGCTATCTCCCCCGAGCGCACTAACTACATCACTTTCTACTGCTTGAGCCAACGGAACATAATCACTCGTATTTTCCTTCACCTTCGATACCTCAGCCCACTGCGACAGCGCCACCTTATCAGCCGTATACAGTGCTAAATGATGTTTCGCACGAGACACCGTCACATAAAAAGACTCACGGTTCGTCGTCGTACTATCTATCAAAGCCATTACCCGATCCGCTGTCTTTCCCTGACTACCATATGTGGTACTCACCCAGGCATAGTCCACATATTGTCGACCGCTGAGATTGATCTGCTGCGTATTCTCTTCACTGTCAATAATCTGAGCGATGCCATCAGGCCCAATGTGCTGGATCGTAAACCGCTGGCCATTGCGTCGTTTATTAGCCCGGTCATTTTTAGTCCATCGGAGCTGATCGCCAGAAGCTACCTGAACCTCTTGCCCCACATAAACTGACTTCAACGGACACCTTCCTGGCTCTACACCCATCACCTGGCCACCCGGCGTCTCTACCAGTAGCCGATGGTTTTCCCGATCCACCGAAACCACCGTATACTGCTGCCCTTTCAGTAACCCCTGCTTCTTATAATCCTGGGTCGGCACCAGTACATCCCCTGGCTGATACACCGTGACATAAGCAGCCTGGACTTTGGTGATATTCTTCTGTCGCAAACCCATAACTGTAAAAGCATCCCGCCCCAAACTCCCCTCAGCCTGAAGCTCAGCCCGTAAGGTTTGAGTCAGCGACAACCGCTCCTGATTCGTGCCTGCCAGAATTAGCGTTTGCTTTCGTCCTTCTGGTGATAGTGCCAGATAATCCTGGGCCAGTTGTTTGCGTCTAAAATCAGCATTTTCAATTTCTCGAATACATCCAGCCGCATCAAGAGTATCGATGCCCTGAACCATCTTGCCCTGAGCAATCAGCTGCACCGCTGTTTTAAGTTCTTGCCGTTGCTGTCGTAAGGTTTCATCCAGATAGGCGGTCGTGATGCCCCCTGCCTGCAAACTTTTGAATGGGTTGCCTGCTTCAACAGCAGAAAGCTGTTTCGTATCGCCCACCAAAACTACTCGGGCCTGTTCGGCAGTGGCACGAGTTAGAAGTGAACAAGCATCTTTCATGCTGAGCATTCCGGCTTCATCCACAATCCAGATCGCGTTTCCGGTTTCCCGATTCTGAGACGTCAGCAATGCTGCCACGGTTTCTGTCTCAATATCCAATGCTTGCCCCAACTCATGGGCCGCTTCTGCACTGGGGGCAAAGCCTCGCACCTGATAACCCTGGTCCTGGGCAATTTGCTTGAGGGTATTCAGGGCATAGGTTTTGCCAGAACCGGCAGACCCTTGCCATGCCATGAACTGCTCGGGGGTAGTGCAGGTGAGATGGATAGCTTGCTGTTGCTCGTGGGTAAGGGGACGATCTCTAACCAACGATTCCGGAAATGCCAGCGGCTCAACTTTACCTCTCCCCTGCTGCATAAGTCGGATGGTATTGAGTTCCAGGTTTATGGCAGCTTGGGTTGTAAACTTCTGCTCTTCGACTTTGATAAGTTCGGGGTTAGTAGCGATCGCACCCTCCAAATCATCCCAATTCTGCTCCCCCAAATGATGCTCAAACACAAACCGTTCCAGGTGCGTCTGCCGAAAAACTGCATCCCGTTCACCACAATGCTGAATAGCAGGTTTTAAGTTTGATGCAGCACGAACATTCTGGGTGGTTGCGATCGCAACTACTTCCCCCAGCAATTCTGGCAATTCTGGCAATTCTGGCAACTCAAACCCCTTCAACTGCACAAACGCCTTCCAACCCTTTAGCAATCGTTCAGCACTGGTTACTTTTGGTTTATTCTTCCGCGTCTTCAGATTCGCCGCTTCCCGTAGCAGCAGCTCCGACTGGATTGCCTTGCCATTAGAGGCCGTTGGCTTCTTACCCTCAGCCTCCCACTCTTCCAGTAAAGATAGAATCTGTTTTCGCCGGGTAGAAAAAGCTTTCAGCAATTCTGGGTCATAGCCCTTTAGCTCAAACTGACCGTGGGCCTTAGGCTCAATCTGGTAACCCTGTTGCTTCAGCAAGTGGGCCAACTCATTCTGATAGAGCTGACCCAGCAGTTTTTTATTCGCGATAGCCTGCTCATTACTAAAACTAAACCAGCGACCATCGTCTAACTGAGTAGCATTGAGCACCACACAATGACTATGCAACTGCGGCTCAACCTCCCGACTGGTGCCATGAGTAAACACAGCCGTGATCAGATTACCCGTCTTGCTCCGTTGCCGTCCTGTCTCCGTTGAAATTCTCGTCTGAGCATAGCGTTCTTCTAAAACAGAAAGTGCTTTCGCCACGGCCTGATGATGGGCTTTTACCACCCGCTCATCCTGTTGCACCAAGGCGGCAATGCTCACACTCTTTGGAGCGCTGAATGTAAAGTCTGTAGCTGCCCGACGTTGATCAATATCCACCTTACGGCTGAACAAATTTTGACCATTCGGTGTCTGGCCTCGCAGCAGGTGCTGAAACGTCTCCGTATCCACATCCCCGGAGAGATTCAATTTCTTTGCACCCTGACCCAACCAGCGAGATGGCGAGACGCCCTCCTCCTGGCTGTAATAATCTTCTTTTGAATAGTAATGGGCGGCCTGGTGGGCCGAAAGATTACTCGTGGAAAGCACGGAAAGCTTGGTCTAAAATGACACAACAATCGGACAAAACGAGTAGATGACGTGAAGAACCTTGAAACGGTTGGGAGATGGCGGTTAGGGGGAAATTGCCATAAAAATGGCGTCCTGTGTGGCCACTCCGTGAAGCCCCGGATCGGGGCGTAACGTTTGCTGATCACAGACTATCTGCTTATGGCTGACGTGAAATATAATTGACACGATTTGTCACGCAATAGCAGATTTATTTCTGAATTTAG
Source organism: Leptothoe sp. PORK10 BA2 (assembly GCF_034932105.1). Lineage (NCBI taxonomy): Bacteria > Bacillati > Cyanobacteriota > Cyanophyceae > Nodosilineales > Cymatolegaceae > Leptothoe > Leptothoe sp. PORK10 BA2. Next base: position 3,642 of record NZ_JAYGIG010000104.1, read on the forward strand.
AAATTAAGTTTCACGAATAGTCACGTTATTCATTGCGATTCTTGCCACAATGGGTGAGTTGATTTAGGAAATTGCGTATGGTGACGTCTCTATGGCCTCCCAAATTGCTTTTGGCCTGCGACCTGGGTAAGTCAGGCGGTAAGTTTTTCTATAAGTTGAATCAGGGCCAAACTCAGGCGCTGTGGATGGATGCGGAAGTGGCTCAGCGGCCTGCTTCGGGCATTGGTCGGATTAATCATGGGGGGCGTCCTCAAGACAATGCCTGGTATCGATTGGGGGATGAACTCACATTTGTGGGGAAATCGGCTCGTGCCTTTCTGGAGTACAACAGCTTTAAGGAAGATAAGTTTCTTAAGGCTCCAGAGCGGATTGCGGCGGTACTGGGTGCGATAGCAACCGCCGAGAACCTCCCCACCAAGTTCGATGCCGTCGTCTGGATTCTGCTACCCATCAATGAACTGGGTACCCGTCAGCAGATTGCAGACCGGCTGATGCAAATCTGCCAGGGCTTCCGATTCCACGATGAGCAGGATTACAAAGTACGCTTACAGCTGAAGTTTCGGCCTGAAGGCTATGGCATCTATGTGCAGCGTAAGCAGGAACTTCAGCAGCAAGGTGTTGCCATTACCCAGCGCACCACCTGGGTGGAAATGCTTGGCCATCGCAATGGCACTCAGTTGGCCTTTGAAACTGGCACGTTGAATGGGGCCAAGTCCACCTCGAAGTTCCCTGGCTTTTGGGAGACCTTTGAAAAAGCCGCCACAGCAGCAGGCGTTTCAGATGCTGACTTTGAGGTGCTGCTAACCGCCTTGGACTCAGAAAATCCCAATCAATATTCGGTGGCCAAAGGGCAGATGGTGAATTTTAGTGATGCCATGACCCAGGTGGAAACGGCTTATCTGGCAGCGCTGGACCCTCACTTTAATGACCATTTGATTCCCAGCTTGGCTACCGGCAAAGGTGATGTGGTCTTAGCGGGTGGTGCGTCTTATCTGATGGAGCGAGGACTGCGGCAGTATTTTGAATCACGGGGGCTGGCGAATCGGCTATCCTTTGCCTGGGATAATCAGGACAGTCTGAGCCGATTGGTGCGGGAGCAATTACCGGAAACCCATGAGATGGGTTCGATTCCCATGCGGATGACGGACTGTTTTG
>NZ_JAYGIG010000105.1:0-4449 GCF_034932105.1 Leptothoe sp. PORK10 BA2
GCTGATGCCGATATTTTCCATAGAGATGCACCCGACCCACACGCTAGGTTTCAACTATTTCTTAAAACCCATTTACTGGGCACGCGCGTCTGTATCAAATATTACATTTTGAATTTATAATTGCTGGAACGATAGCATCGTGGGCTCGGTACGGCAGACGAGTCGGGAAACTCGAAAGAATTGGTTGCTTTGGTGATGGGTTGGATTGCGACACCGACTCTGATTGGTCTCCTCACGACAAAAACATAATGGCATGAGTTGGTCTAAAACGGGGTCGGCAGCGTTGGCGGCGCTCACGGCGTTAGTTTCTAATCAAGAAGCTAACCATTGGTTTAGGGGTAGTGCAAGCATAGCTGCTATCAAGTGCCATAAGCTCAAAAGCACTACTACATAAGGGTTTTAGGTTAGTTATTTTGAACTACTTTTCTGAAAGGAATTCAGAATTTTCCTGTGCGCTTAACGAGTTTACGTTGTTTCAGGCTTCGCCTTTACCCTTATGGCACTTCGTTGCAGCTACGCTTGTAGCACCCCAGTTACAATCAATCTATTTTTAACGTGTCACGTTATAAGCGTCAAGTGAAACATTAAACGCTGTAAAAGTGGCGCTAAACTATGCAGGTAGCAGATGATTTGTGAGGAGTTGTGCTATGCAAGTGATTGAGACTGTGAAAGTTATCAGAACGCTGGAGATTGAAGTCCCTAGTCTGGGGCAAAAGATTAAAGAGGCTCGCAATAAAATTAAGAACGAAAAAGGTAAGACGATCACCGATCTGGCTTCTGCCTCTGGCATGTCGGCTCAGAACTGGTATCGCATTGAAAATGAACGGCAAACACTGCCTGAAGAAACATTAAGACTCATGGAAGCTGCGCTGGAGTGTAGCTTTGGCGTTAGCTTTGATGATTGACCTACGAGAGTGATTGAGGGCACCTGTGATCCTCTAGAGATGCTGAGCCAGCGCTGAATCAGCCCTTCGCAGAGCGAGTATTATGTTGAGCGTGGCTAACGAGGCTAAGGTAAAACAATTGTGTGTTAACGTTGCAAGCTTGGTGGTCTATAGCAAAGCAAAGGCTCCATGAGCTTGGTAAGCTGGAAGCGACAGGGTTGCAGGTGAATTTCGTATACCTTCGCTAGCCTCGGCTATTTACTATTTTCGCATAGGCAACAATAACGGTTAGAGGTACCCCTACTAAGGTGGTCAATTGAGGTAAGAAGAGCCTTTATGAAAACGAACATTCTTGTAAGCATTGCCTTTGTAATAGTGGCTATTGTCTTGGGATTTCTCAGTTACAAAAAGGTTTTAGGTGATGGTTGGCTAGATCGCGCTGATAAGGTTGCAAGCATTACTTCACTTCTTATTGCAATTGTTGCCTTCATTAATCCCTTTGGGGGTGAAGCTGATGTCTCACGTTCCCAGAACATTAGTATTGGTGGCAACAGCGACGGCAGTAACGTCACTCAAACAGGCGACAATAGCCCGGTCACGATTGGAGATACTACCACTACCGCTCAAAAACGCTCAGTTGATGCGCTTGAGCGAGTCAAGAGTGAGCTGCTTGATAATTTCAATAATCTAGCCTTGCAGATAAGAACGATTGAACAACAGCCGCCCGAGTCATTCTGGGATGTGCGTCGCCCTAATGAAACGGAGCTAGCCTATCAAGACAGGGCAAAAAATGAATTTCGTGACCATGAGCGTTTTGTTCAATTGCTCAACGCGCAGTTAAAATTCTCCGGAAATCTTACAGCAACGTTCCAGAAGGACTTAGCCTTTGACCCTAAAGTTGCCAAGCGAGCGACGCAGACTTACGAGCAGCAGCAAGAGACACGAGATAGCTTTGCTAGTCTTGAATCTGGATTACAGCACTTACTGAGCTTGAATCTTACGGACGAAGAGCGTACTGCTCAAGCAAAATCTTTGCATTTAGAAAAAATGGCAAATGCCAAAATGTTGCTGGCAAATGCCGCTTCTTACTTTTGTCTAATCGCCGATGCTGACGATATTGGGTTAATGCTAGATTCGTTTTCAACGATGGGAATTGATGCCCAGTTGAAACCCGGAGACAGTGGGTACAAAGCGGCCAAGCGCCTAGCTGCCAAATTTGCTCGTGAGAAAGCAGACGTCTTGAGAGCAAGGTTATCGGTGCAGTCAACAGCCAGCCAGCGAGAAATCGACCGCCGAATAAATGACCCTTATTTGCTGATGTTAAGGAAGGCGACAGGCTTGCCACCGACGCTTACTGAGGCGGAAATTAATAGCCTCAAGAACCGCCAAATAGATCAGGATGAAACTGATCCTGTTGAGCTGTTTAAGCTAGCTGCATTCTCTTATCTGGAATCTGATGGTCGTGCGGCAACTGTCTATTTTGAGCGTGCTTTGGCAACGGGAGAGCTTTCTGCTCGTCAGGCTCAATATGCACAAGCCTCGATAGACCGGTTGGAAAATCCAGATCAGTATGGTGAAAGTTTAGGCGTCATGATTATTGACTTATCTGCTGGCGGTAGCTTTGAGCAGGCTGGTCTAAAAGTTGGAGACGTCATTATTGCGCTGGAAAAGGAGATTGCCAATGAACCTATGGATATCGCATCGGCATTAGCAAAGGTCGGAACGGTCAAGATTCCACTGACCATTGTGCGCGATGGGCAAAAGCAAATTGTGACCGTACAAGGCGACCAGCCTGCGGCTGCAAAACTTACTCAACTGATTGTGCTAAATGCCATTCAGCTCTAGTGGAATGAGGTAGCCGGATGTGCGATCGCACACCGAGGACGTTTACTGCCGTAGAATCCCTGATGATCAATCGCTACCTATGAGCCAAAAATCAATCAAACTTCATACAACATTCTGATTCTAATCAGTCAGGTTGAAAAAATTAGGCGTGGTTTAATCGCGGGTAACACATTTCGCTTAGATCAGCTCGCGCCTCACTGGACGAGAGGCTCTGCCACCGCATAGGCTGAAGCTTGTCGCCCCCCGCCTACTGTGATCGCCTGCTATGAGTCCAACCCTTTCCGTCGCCGCCCGCCTATCTCCGGCCATTCGCCAAGACATCGGCATCCAGGTACTTGCTCGCACAGAGCCCATCAGTCATCTGGCAGCGACGCATCAGGTAAGCCGGAAGTTCATCTACCAGCAAGGCGACAAAGCGCAGCGATCACTCGATGAGTCCTTTGCGCCGACGCCCGCAGATGATGAGGTTCTGTTTCATCTACCGGTGACCAAGAGCTGGCTGTACCAGTTGATTCTGGGACTGGTGCTGATTTGCCACAGCTCGTATCGGGGTGTCGTTGAACTGTTTCGCGATCTCTTCGATACGCCAATCAGTATCGGTACCGTTCACAATCGTCTCGAAGCAGCGGCAGCGACTGCTGTTGAAATGAATCAAATGGGTCGGTTCTCTCATGATGTGCTGGCCCTAGCTGGCCCATCGCTAGCCGTGCGTCAGGAACTCTTTGACTTCATCGTGCGTGAACTGAAACAGCGAGAAGATGAACAATATCCTGCCATCCGAAAACTCAGAAAGGCGCTGCGCAATCAGCGCGATCAGTTGCTGGCCTTTGCGGGTGTCGTGGATCAGAAGCTGGCCAAGATTGCTGTTCGCTTCGAGCTACCCCTACAGGCGGTACGGGATGTCTGTCTGCTGCATCGGAAACACGACACCTCTGATGCTTACTGGGTAAGGTGGAACCAGTTGCATAGCCAGCTATCTGGCCAGTTTCATGGGGTGATGGAAGCTGTTGAAAAAGCGCTTAAGGAAACGCCGAGAGCCAGCTCTATGGTTGAAAACCTCAACTCTCGTTTACGCAATTACTTCTTCCTGCGACGGAGCCTCGGTGATGACTATCTGAATCTCTTGCAATTTTTTCTCAATCACCGACAGTTTATGCGGTCGCTGAAGCCAGAACGGGTGGGCAAAAGTCCCACGCAATTGCTGACTGGAGAAGCTCATTCACACTGGCTAGAGCTGCTAGGTTTCAAGCGCTTTCAGAGAGCTTAGAAACTGACGCAATCAGCCACATAGAGCATTGCCGATGGTGCTCTACTTTGTGCTGCGAGTGTTACCTTAAATTGGCCTTTTTTGAACCATGCCCTTGATGGGTGTATGCTCTGGTAACGCATGGCCTTGCTCGTCTAGAAATAAGCCTAATACGGCTTTGAGACTGGCTTTTTGATAGACGCTGGGCATCAGACTAATGAGGCTATAGACTAGTGCTTGGGCGTGCTGAAGCATGGTTTTGAGGACCGTCTTCTGATTTATGATTACGCCCTTTTTTTCATATTTTGGCCCGCTACGCAACCCTTAATGAGAATGGTGCAAGATCTCAGCCTTTTACGAACAGCGGGACTGTTCGATAAACCAGAAAGAAACACTATCCCAAACCACTCCTTTTGGTCCCTGGTTATAGACTATGGGGGTGCTCTGACAGTTAAGACCGATTTAACAGTGGTG
>NZ_JAYGIG010000106.1:0-4352 GCF_034932105.1 Leptothoe sp. PORK10 BA2
GAATCGACGCTTAAACTTTGAATTGCTAAGGGTTTGGGTGGCTTCGTAGTTCATCTGCCTAGGTGTAAAGCAATGAACCAAAACCTAAAAATCTACCATAGAAACTATTATGCAAGAGGTCTAATCTGTAACCGTTCAGGGGGGTAGGAAACTAGTGGGTTTCAAGGCATCGCCAAGACTCCAGATCGGCCAAAAGCAGGCTCAAAGCGGCCCAAACAGATTGATTAAAGAGCTGAAACCCTCATTCTCTAGTGCCCCCCTGAACGCTTACCTCAATCTTGAGCATGGTTCTCACCAAAATCAGCTCACTGCTGCTGAAATAGTCTGGAAAGTTAACGCTTAAGGCTCGACTCATGTGGAGGATGTTTCTCAGGTCAAACCAAAAGTCTCGCCCTTGCACCCACCCTTTATCACATAAACGTGTGCGCACTACATTGCGGGTAAAGGCAAACAAATCAAGCTCAGGACAAAACTGATCTTGATAAAGCACAATCCAATCAAATACTGACTTATCCCGCTCGGCAAAGTGAAGTAACGCTGCAGCTAAGGCTTGCTCAATTTGCTTGAGGCTAGGCAGGGAGTACAAAAAATCCTTGACCTTAGGAATAGCTGTAATGTCTTTTGCCTGCAAAACATCAATAACAATTGCTAAAGACTGCTGAAAATCATTTTGTTCCATTTTGATATACACACACCGTTGCCAAGGGCTTTACACCTTGAGAGCCTGTTACTTAATAACGTCCCTGACCCATCCATGGCTCCAGGAACCATAGGTTGTCTACGGATATCACGAGTAGGACTCTCCGTAGACAACCTATGGTTAAGTCTATGGAAACAATGTGTATATTTTGTGACCACGACAGGAGAATGTGTCGATTGCCCCTCAGGTAGAGGCCCTTAGTCTCAATCAGCATAGCTATGGGCTATGCCTTAAACCCATAACACTGTGATAGCTTGGGTTCACCAATCCACCATCTGTTTAATTTGCTGCACCAACTGCATAGCCTGGAAAGGTTTGGTGATAATTCCTCTCACACCTATTTTCATAAACTCTTGGTGCTCGCTCATGCGGGCCTTGGCGGTAAGCAAAATGGTGGGAATAGACTGGGTTAACGGCTCACTCTGCAGCTGATGAAATACGTTAATACCATCTTCATCGGGCATCATCACGTCTAACAGGATGAGATCGGGACTTTTGGCTTTTGCGATCGCAATCCCTTCTTTCCCACTGGCTGCCGTCAAAACATCCCAACCAGCCGCCGCTTCCAGGGAGAGTTGAATAATTTCGCGGACGCCGTCATCATCATCCACAACCAAAATCTGCTTTACCATGGAAGTTTAGCTTTATAGGTGACAGCCAAGATCATTCAAATATACACAAGTATAGACAGTCTTCGCTTATTCTATGGTCCATATCAAACTATAAATTCGGATATATTAGTTTCGAATTTATTCGTTCTTAATCTTAGGGAAATTGTCCAAGGGAGCATTATCTAGGACAGTTGATTGACAGCGAGGAACCGTAAAGGAGAAGCTGCTGCCCTCTCCTAGGATGCTCTCCACCCAGATTTTGCCACCATGCTGTTGAACAATGCTGCTACAGATCGCTAAGCCCAGGCCAGTCCCACCTTTACTGCGAGAGTCCGAAGCATCAACCTGGTGAAAGCGTTCAAAAATACGCTCCAATTTATTCGGTGGAATGCCCCTGCCCTGATCCTTAACAGTGAACCTCACCTGGCTGCCCTCCGGTATAGACCATTCTTCCACCGTGACCCATATGGTTGATGAGGGCTCTGAAAACTTAATGGCATTGCTGAGCAAATTGGTTAATACCTGAATTAAACGATCGCCATCGGCCCATATACACAAGTCGGTCTCAACCATCTCAAGCCGAATCTCTCCCCGTTCAGCCATTAGTTCCACCACCTCACAGGCTCGCTGGATGAGTTCATGGGTAGACACCGAGGACCAGTGAAGCCTGACTTTGCCGGATTCTAAACGCTCTAACTCTAAAATATCGTTGACCAGCTGCACCAATCGGGAGGAACTTTCGGCCGCAATGGCCAGCGCATGTTGCCCCCGGTCTGATTGCGGCTCCAGCAGCCCGCTGGTTAACAGATCTAAAGCCCCATGAATAGAAGTGAGTGGGGTACGTAGTTCATGGCTAACAACGGAAATAAACTCGTCTTTCATCCGATCGATGGCATAGCGCTCGGTAACATCTTCACCAATACTCAGCACCCCTGCAGATGTTCCTTCTAGGGTCTTCTGCAGGGTACTGGTCCAGGAGATAATCCGTTCCTCACCCGTTTTTGTGACAAGGGTGCTTTGATAGCGAGGACGATTTTCGTGGTTGAGAATATCCTGAAAATTTTTCTCAATCTGCGGTTGTTGATAGGGGGGGATAAACGACTCAACCCAGTTTTTCCCTAAAATATCTGACAGGCGATAATCCATCAACGAGAGGAAATAGGGATTGGCATAATCCACCTGCCCCCGGCTATCCACCCCAATCACCATCAAGCGCACATCACGGAGAAAGCTACTCCAGCGTTGCTCTGACTCTTGCAAGGTGGCAAACAACTTGGTCCGCTCAGTTTCAATTTGCTTGCGCTGGGTAATGTCTCGCTGTAGGACAAGAATGTAAGCATCTAAACAATCATCGGCAACCACCGTACAAGAACAGTCCATGGTTAAAATCTGGCCATTTTTGCAGACAAATTCCATCTCTTGCCGATGGTTGCCATGGGTCATCAACAGGGTAAATTCTTGTTGACATAGGGCCTGGCTATCACTACTTAGAAACCGGTCCAGGGGCTGGCCAATCAGGTCCGATTCGGCATAGCCAGATTGCTCCAGGGTCGTGGAATTAACCTGTTGGATCAGTCCCTGCTGGTCTAACACATAGATAAAATCAGGGGCCGCTTCAAACAATGAGCGTAGTCGCTGTTCACTATCCCTAAGATCGGCGGTGCGTGCTTCCACCCGAGCTTCTAATTCTTGATTGAGTTGATGCAGTTGTGCTTCTGCCTGTTTGCGGTCTTCGATTTCGGAGCCTAGCTGCTGGTTAATTTGTCTCAGGGCTTCGGGTTTGGGCAAGGCCAGGGCGGCAGGGATCGTCGGGATTAGGGACAAAGCGGTGTAGATGGAAACAACGGCCGTAATCGCTTTGATGGTGCCCGACAGCCAATAGGCGGGGTGCCACAGGGTCCACACAGCCATCAGGTGGGTGGTACCGCAGGTGGTAATGAATAGCCCAAAGAGAAGGAAAATACCTCGGAAGGGGACATCATCTCGCTTGCGGACAAAGTAGATCAGCATAATGGGGATGGAGTAATATGCGATCGCAATCAGCACATCCGACAACAAATGCAGCCAAACCAGCTCAGGTTGCCAAAGATAGCAATGCCCATGGGGAATAAACTGGGTCGGAAAAAAGATTTTTTGTAGTATTTCCATCCCATTTATTTCCTATGATAATTTCCGTTCATAATCAGCTAGACAAAATTTGATTACGCCCAGCAGCTTTCGCCATATATAATAACTCGTCAGCCTGTCGATACAAGGATTGAATATCCATACCATCCTGGGGATACTCAACCACACCACCACTAAAACTGACATGGAATAGATGCTGCTCGCCACCCAAAAAACTGTGTTGACTAAACGTCTCCAACAACGCAGTTAGTCGTTTAACCGCGAGTTCTTTACTGATGCCGTATAGCCCCACAACAAACTCTTCCCCCCCCCAACGGGTTAACACATCTTCCCCCCGAAAAGTTTGACGGAGGTAGTCCCCTAAGGTTTTCAACACTTGGTCACCCACCTCATGACCATGGGAATCATTAACTTGCTTAAATTGATCGAGATCCAATATGGCAAAACAGAGGGTAGTATCTTGCCGATCCGCTAGTTTTAACAACCGATTGAGGTCTTCAACGGATTGCCGTCGTCGCTTCAAATTGGTCAAACTATCGACCTCAGCCAAGGTGCGCAACAGTCGCATCCGTTCCAAACGATTCAAGATCCGAGCCACCAGTTCTGGACCAATGATGGGTTTACTCAGATAGTCATCGGCCCCAGCCTCAAACACGCGATGGATGATCTCAGGGCCAGTGTGGGCCGAGAGAAAAAGAATCGGAAATTGATGCAGGGACGGATCATGTCGAATCACCTTACACAGCTCTAATCCATTGAAATCAGGCATTTCAATATCTAAAATCATTAACTGGACAGTGCGAAGTTCATCTCTAACTGGTGAAAGTCTCTAAAAAAGAACATCCCAGTACCCAAACGGTCTGGAATGTCCGAAACTGGCTGAAACCATTACAATCAGCCAGTTCCATTATGGA
>NZ_JAYGIG010000107.1:0-4205 GCF_034932105.1 Leptothoe sp. PORK10 BA2
GTTTCTTCAGTTTCAATTCAACCTATAATCACTCTCAGATGTCTGCCGAGATCACCCTGCCGAAGTTAAGGCTGACTTAACCGCCGAAGTTAGGTGTGAATGCCTGCCGAAGTCAGGTGAATATGCATTTGACATTGATATGCTTGTTTTCAGAGTAAGGAACCGATGGGAATGCTTCTCCCAGCAGGAATTTGCTGGTGTAGCGATTCTGTTTAGGTTCCTTGTTGAACACTTTATAAGCTCGGGCTTGGATGTGGAACAATGAGTTCCTGCTACCGTTCATTTTACAGAACTTATGATAGTTTCTCCACCCTCTGACGATAGGAGCTAATTTCTTGGCTTTGACTATCGCACCATAGTTTGAGTTGTTGACGATGGTTTTTACTTTCTTACGAAAAGCTTTATAGTTGTCCACTGAAGGGACACTTCTAAACTTACCGTTGCCGTGCACTTTGAAGTGCCAGCCGAGGAAGTCAAACCCATCTATCATTGCTGTTACCCGAGTCTTCTTTTCGCTAATATTCATCCCCCTAGCAGCGAGGAATTCACGGATTTTGACCAGTATTTCCTCGGCATTGTCTTGGGGTTTGAGAATGAAGATCATGTCGTCCGCATACCGGACGGATGGGTGGATAGTCTCAATCCCGTTCAAGGCAATGTTGGCTAGTAGCGGACTAACCACTCCGCCTTGTGGTGTTCCCTGATGAGGGAATCCAACCTGGGTCCCTGCCTTGAGGCATCGGAAAATTCCGAGCTTTAGGCTCGAAGGAGCGATCAGGTTGGTCAGGATGGATTCGTGATTAATCCGGTCGAAGCATTTTTCAATATCGAGTTCGATGACTCGTTTCTCGATTCCGTGACAGGCTGAGCGTAGATTGAGGAATAAGTACTTCTGTGCATCGTGCGCAGCCCTACTCAATCTGAATCCGTAGCTTCTAGCATGAAAGGTTGCTTCGTGGGCTGGTTCCAAAGCGTACTTGGCTAGACATTGCCAAGCTCTATCTGCGATAGTGGGCACTTTTAACATTCGGATTGTTCCATCCTTTTTTGGGATTGGAATTTCCCTTAGGCCTTGGTGTTTCCACGTGGTACCCTTGGCTCTAAGTTCTTTAACTAGATTTAGGCGTTCCTCAAATGAGAGGAACGCTTTGCCATCGATACCCGCAGTTTTTTTTCCCGCGTTGAGTTGTGTCACTTGTCGAATCGCCAATAGGATGGCGGCTCGGGACTTGAATATCAGCTTTTGGAGTGACCGGGCTTTCCGCTTGTCCCCAACTGAAACTGCTTTGTAAACTCGTCTTTGTAGCCGGAAGAGGTCTCGACGGAATTTCTTCCAGCTTAACCCTTTCCACAATTCACTAGCATTACTGCTGTGTCTAATCATGGTCTACTCTAATGGATTTACGCTGAATACCTCAAGATAATTACATCTTGTCCTACCCGAGTTTGAGGAGTTCATCCGCTCGTCTGGCCTACTATGAGTGTGACCGCCCATAGACCTCAGTCTCGTTTTTATTCGTTCCGTCCTGATGATTCTTTTGTTCCGTTAGGTGGAGCCAATTCAACTGCCAGAACCCCTGACTCGTGCCGATATCTAGGAAAGGATGCGGCGGGATACTAATCTCTGGCGAAGTCAGACTTTTGGATTGCGTCTGCTTTCGGGTAAGTCGCTTTTCTAGGCTCTGTTTCACCGTGGGAACTCCCTATTAGCGCCAGTGTCACTTGCAATGAGTGTCTGATTGCGCCCTGCTCCCAGCTTCGACCTCCCGAATTCCGAGTCGGGTCATCGTGGGCAGATCAGGAGTCACATCCGAGTTTGATGGAAGGGGCTTTCACCCTCATCATTAGGACAGTTCAGCTCTTTAGAGTGCTTCATGTTTGGAAGCCAAGCTGGCAGAGTTATTTACGGGCTTGCACCGTTATTCGTCTGCAACGAATCGCACTCCCTATCCCGATTAGCCTGCCTTCAAGGCATGATTGCTAATGTTTGAAACCTAGTGAATATTTTTGTTCTGATTTCAAACCTTATAGACTTTGAAACACGTTTAACGCGAACAAGCATTGAGGCGCATAAATATGTCCTTTAGGTAGGAACTACCAGATCTACCTGTACCAAACAATTGCCACCTTTGAGAGCGAACCTTTCCCCCGTACCACTTTGTATCAAAATTTGTTGTATAAACAACAAATCCTGTATCACCTAGAGAGGCTAGAGAGAAATTAATGCCAACACCAACAGAAGCTTTCAGTGGGAAGCATCCTGGTAAAGGAGTCTGGGCAGAAGCTATTTTCTCGTAGGATAACCATCCTCCTAAAGTAATCTCGTCTTGCTCTATAGAAACTTTCTTTTCTCCACGAAGTTTAAAGCTTAAAAATCTCTTAACGCCCTCAGCCAGAGCAACTACTCTCTCCTCAATTTTTTGAGGTTTACACCAACCCACTCGCTCACCAAACTTGCGAAATGCTTCATTAGTAAAGTTACTCTCCTGATTGATATGTGTCCACAAATCCTTTTGAACACTGAAACCGAATTTTCCTTGGCTGTTTTCAGTCCATAGCTTGTCTATAGTATTCAAATCTTTACAGGGCAAATTATTAATTTCTTCAGCATTGAATATCTCTCCACTCTGCAATCGTTTCTTCATGGATTTCTCTAGAGTGGGCTGATGATAATTATCTGACGACATTTGAAGACGAAGAATTATCTCAACTATAATCCGAAGGGTTTCAATATCAGCATCTTTCCACCGATTCGTTTCTAGTAAAAATGATAAAACTGAGTAATCAATACCAACATCAGAGTATTTTCTAAGGCGTTTAGAAATAACTGGATTTTCGATTCTCTCGGGACTCAAGGAATACTCAAGATGCTTCAGATCGTCTTGTTTTAATAGCTCTTCTATCTCATTGCGTAATGGTCGTAAAGTAGCTTCAGCTTTATCATCTAATCTAAAAGGTAATTCAGACGGAAAGACTTCGGAAAATAGCTTTTCATATTTCTCAGCAGTCTCAGATAGCAACTCCTTTCTAGCTTCCAGATCAATACCGTCTAATTTAGGATAGGCTTTATACAAAACCTGAGTTGGAATTATAAATCCAACCCTTACTTGTGGCCGCCTTGGATCAGTTGAAACTGTAAGTCCAACTACTCCCTGAAGCTCTTTGTCCCAAATAGGTGCTCCGCTAAAACCAGGTTCAATTTGATATCCTTCTTGTCCGGTAGCTTCAATCTGAATCCAACCGTTTGCTGTTTCTTTAGTGAGAATTCCTTTTGCCCATACACCATGAAGATTTCCAGCAGGAAAACCACAGACTTCAAAAGAGTGCCCTTCTAAATCTGATGCGGTAGGGATGTAATGCTCATCCCATTCGTAACGAGAACTAGGAGAATCAATATGCCCTCCATCAGTCCAGTCAGATTTCTTAACCGTGACTACACCGAATTTAGAAGGTTTTGCTTGTTCTGGGGCTAGCTCATCTAACTCTAATAAGGCAATGTCCTCCGGCAAAAATTCTGACTGATGTAATTGCACGGGCAACCAAAAAACAACTTTCGCCGTTATTATTTTTCCTGAGGCAATGAAAGGAAAATCCAAAGTAACTTGTTCCTCAGGTTTTTCCTGAACGGTTCTTGGTAATCCCAATGCATCAGCAACAACATGAGCGCAAGTTAGAACATGTTTACACGATACTAAAGTGCCAGCTCCAATATATTTTTCACTCTTATTACGAAGGCGAACAATAGATTTCTTTATTGCTTCTGTCATTAAGCTTTATCCTGTTTCCATTTCAATGTAATTTCATAGTTTACCTCGCCGCCAGCCATGGCTATAACAGCTCCAGCCTCAGCCGTAAGTTTTATGCCAAATTTGACTTCTACCTCGTCGGCTGGTTGATCAAGCTGACGTAACTTACCGATGATTATAGAAGCAACAGGTTGAACATTCTCTAGAGCTTGCTCAAAGGTCTTCTGAGCTTTGGTTGCCATCTCAGTCGGATTTAAACCTAAACCTACTCTCCCATCGTTCTCTGAAGGTTCATCAACCTCGGCAAAAAGTGAATTACCGTCAGGCAATGTAAACTGGACAGTGCGAAGTTCATCTCTAACTGGTGAAAGTCTCTAAAAAAGAACATCCCAGTACCCAAACGGTCTGGAATGTCCGAAACTGGCTGAAACCATTACAATCAGCCAGTTCCATTATGGA
>NZ_JAYGIG010000108.1:0-4195 GCF_034932105.1 Leptothoe sp. PORK10 BA2
TGGGAGTTGCTGACAGATCTCTTCGATAGACGATACAATCATGACTAAGTTTTTTGATTGGGACGGGACTATTATCCCATCCCTTTTTTCTTTTTTGTAGAGGGTCCCATAACACCTGGATACGCCCCATTGAGCGTTTGTTTGCACGGTTGCGCCCCGAGCAACTCCAAGAGTGTTTTTTAACCTGGGTGAACGCTGCGTTTGCACTGAGTAAGGGACAATTGATTACCCTGGATGGTAAGACGTTGCGTGGGAGCTACGAGCGTGGTGGCAAGCGAGGCATGATTCATATGGTGAGTGCCTGGGCGAGTGACAATCGACTGGTTTTGGGTCAGCGCAAAGTCAATGAGAAATCAAATGAAATTACGGCGATTCCAGAACTTCTGAACGTGTTAGACCTAGAGGGTGCAGTGGTGAGCATTGATGCGATGGGCTGCCAAACCGCCATAGCTGAACAAATTGTGGCCCAACAAGGAGACTATGTTCTGGCCCTAAAAGGGAATCAGGGTAATCTCTTGGAAGATGTGAGCCAATTATTTGCACAAGCACACGCGAACGCGTTTGCCGGTATTGAGCATGACTATTATGAAACCCAAGAAACCGGTCATGGCCGCCAAGAGACTAGTCGTTATTGGGTAATGGGTCATACTGACTATCTCATCGGTGCTGAAAACTGGGCCAAGTTAACAACGGTAGGTTGTGTTGAATCTCAACGACAAGTAGGTGATTCCATCAACCGTGAGATGCGTTACTACCTGATGAGTCTACCATTGGATGCACAGTGCTTTGCCACCGCTGTTCGAGGACACTGGGGAATTGAAAACCAACTCCATTGGATTCTCGATGTCGCTTTTCGAGAAGACCAATCTCGGGTCACTGCGGGCTATAGCGGTGAAAATCTAGCGGTTATTCGACATATTGCCGTTAACTTATTGTTGCAAGAAAAATCTGCCAAGGGCGGTACGCATGCCAAGCGGCTCAAAGCAGGATGGGATGGGTGTGACCTAAATCTGATGTAGACAAATCCCTTGTAGAATTAGCAGAGATGGCTATTTAAGTGGGCTAAAGACGGATGAACGCATCAATCATAAAAAGTGATGAGAATTCAGTGACTATTCAAATCACGATTCCGTTTGCGAGTTCGATGCTGTCGACAGAAGATCGAATTCAAACGCACTTAAATGAAGCCGGGGTTCTGGCAAGTGGCAAAGCCTTAGAACAGTTCGATACGGATGGCTTACCGCTAGAGATAGGGGGTTTACGCTGGACGAGCAAAGGCAAGCAACCGAAAACCTATCAGAGTCCCTACGGAAAAGTGTCGATTGTGCGTCATGTTTACCAAAGCGGTGAGGGGGGTGAAACGTTTTGTCCATTAGAAGTGGATGGGCGCATTATCGTGACTTCGACGCCTCGGTTTGCCAAACAGATCAGCCATAAGTATGCGGAGATGAGCGGTGCTCGGGTGGTCACTGACCTGAGTGAGAATCACGGCCGAATCGTCCCCAGTTCGTTTGTTCAAACGGTGGCCGAAACCGTTGGCAGCATAGCGCTGAGCCAAGAAGAGTCGTGGCACTATCAAACCCCAAAATTGCCAATGGCGATTAAAACAGTCAGTATTGGGGTGGATGGAACCTGCATGTTGATGTGCGAAGACCACTATCGAGAAGCGATGGTGGGCACGATTAGTTTGGTCGATACAGAAGGCGAAAGGCAGCATACAACTTACATTGGCGCGAGTCCTGAATATGGACGAGCGACTTTTTTCGAGCGCATGACCAGCGAAATTGCCCACATTCGCCAGTTGTTTCCAGGGGCTCACTATCAAGGCCTTGCCGACGGTGCGCCCGAGAACTGGGACTTTCTAGAACCGCTTACCGATACTCAAGTTTTAGATTTTTATCATGCCACTCAATATCTTAAAGGGGTGGCTAAAGTCCGCTATCCTCGCAGTCCTAACAAACGCACAGAATGGTTAGATAGTCGCTGCCATGACTTAAAGCACGAGGTCGGCGGTGCCGGTAAAATCCTTGACGAAATGCTGGCTATCGATGCCAGTAAGCTCGGGGTGACTAACGCTGAAACACTTCATGCCGCCATTACTTATTTCCGCAATCATCTCCACCAAATGAACTACGCCGAGGCGGTTGCCCAACAGCTGCCGATTGGCTCAGGGGTCACCGAAGCTGGTTGCAAAGTGATTGTTAAAAGTCGGCTGTGTGGGGCTGGCATGAAATGGAAAGATGTGGGTGCCTCGGTAGTGTTAAGTTTAAGAACGCTCAGCTATACCCAAGGCAGATGGCCTCAATTTTGGTCGAAAATTAACCAGTACGGATTTTCTCTCGCTTCGTAATACTACATCAAATTTCGGTCACACCCGATGGGATGACCAATATCTTTTCAAGGTACTGGCACAAGCAGATAAAGCTAATGCCAAATTGTAAAGAAACGTGTGCGTTTGCCCTGGGTAGGCGCTAAAAGTTCTGGCTTAAACGGTTGGCCTGACTTGAGAACGCCATAGACCACTCGAATCAATTTGTGCATCACTGCGCCTACCACTTGCATTTTATTTTTGCCCCGCGAACGCAATCCCTCGATCCACGGTTGCAGTTCTTCACAACATCGAATGGCCGTTAGCGCTGGAAAGTATAACGCGCGCCGTAGATGCTCATTGCCAATTTTGCATAAGCGTGTGCGCCCATGTACTGATGTCCCAGATTCTTTTGCCTGTGGCGTTAATCCCGCGTAGGCGGCCAGTTGGCGAGCTGAACTAAACACCGTCCAATCTCCGATTTCTGCCAAAATTTGGCTCCCACTTAAAGTAGAAATCCCCTTAATACTGGTCATCAGCGTTAAGGCGCTATCCAACGCTTCATTCTTTTTAATGTGAGCAGTCATCACCTGTTTCAATTGCTCCATCTGGTTTTCGATGAATTCAATATGAGCTTTGATATCTGCATGTAATGACTCTATTGTTGTGTCTAATCGGGTCTTTTCTTGCCCAATGATCTGTTGCAAATCTTCTAGTCGCCTTGTCATTTGCTGTAGCTCTGCCGTCTCAGAATTCGGCGGTATCCAAGCTTTCGGTTCCATCGCCTGACAGAATCGCGCAATCGTTGCACTATCTGCACTATCTGTTTTAGTGCGTCTCAATTCGCTTTGCGCAAACCCTGAAATACGAGCAGGATTGACTACGCTGACTCGATGCCCTTGCTCATGTAGATATCGGGCGACTGCCTGCCCATAGGTGCTCGTCGCTTCTAAACAGGCACTCACAGACTCGACCGATTGTCCCCTTAGCCATTCTGTTATTTCAGCAAAGCCACTTGCATCGTTCGTTACCTGTTTTTTCTGCGGTCTGCCACTTCCTTGCAATAGTGCCAGATGGAGCGTGGCTTTGCTCACATCAATCCCAAGGATACTTGCATTCATAGCGTTCACCAGTGTAGAAAAATGCCTGATACCAGTCCTATCCTCATCAATTCAGGGTGGCTACCATAAAGGAAGTCCCTTTGATACTTGTCCAGATTGGCTTGGCAAGGAGGCGGAAAACAGAACTCATTCGGGATCTATAATCTGAGCACCAGCTTGATCAGCGTCAGGGACTATCCAGATTCTCCGGCGGTTCTGTGATCAGCTTAACGCTGATTCCTCAAAATTATATGAGGGACTATGTTAGACTGCATTGAACTTGAACCGACATCCCTATCTGGATAGATTTTCAATGTCATTTACGAAGGTCCCTAAAATCGATACTTCATCTATTTTGTTATTTTGATGACCTAGATCTTTTCGAATTGCCAATAGTAATTGACCAAATAACCGAATAGAGTTGTTTGGAGACTCTGAAGTATTACTTCTTGCCATTCGCCAAAACTCAATATAGAGATTTAAAACATCATCAGATGCCCATAAAATTAGCTCTGGTGTCATGTCTTCAAATCGCTGAACTAATTCTCCTTCACTCTTGAGTTCTCGTCCCAGTTTAGATGCCAGAATAGAGTCAAAGAACAAATTAATTACTTGGTCATATATCTCAGTTTTCTTGGGCTTTTGCTCATTACGAATTTGAATTGTAACTACTCAGGCTGGGGTAGGAGAGTTATAGGGTTTCCAGAGAACAATCCCATGAGGGCATCCAGAACGTTATGCCCCTGTTTGCGTAGAGTGGATAGGTAACCGCGAATACGGCAGAACA
>NZ_JAYGIG010000109.1:0-3565 GCF_034932105.1 Leptothoe sp. PORK10 BA2
GCCGAATCGACGCTTAAACTTTGAATTGCTAAGGGTTTGGGTGGCTTCGTAGTTCATCTGCCTAGGTGTAAAGCAATGAACCAAAACCTAAAAATCTACCATAGAAACTATTATGCAAGAGGTCTATAGATTGAACGTTGTGGTGGTTGGCCGTAACCATGGTTAGTGTTTTGCAGACATCATTGGGACTATTAAAATCTCAGCTGTCCCGGAAAATTGTCACGTCAATTTTTTTGAGCCTTGCTGCGATTGAGTTGGTGGTGTTTATTCCCTCCTACCACCAGCGACGGGTGGATAAACTGAAGGAGCTAGAGGCGATTTCAGAAGAGGTGCTGTTGACCCTGAAGGCAAATGTAATGGCCGAGATGCTATCCGCTGAACTTTTAGCGGAAGTCCAAGCCAGTCTGAGCCCTGACACGATCATTTTGGGAGCCGCCCTCTATGACATTCAAGGAGAGCTGGTAGATTCCTTTGGGGAAGCACCCACCCTGTTAGCTCCTACGGGGGGGCTAACGTCCATCAAACGGCTATTAACGGCATCGGGAACCCGTTACGATGTGGCCTGGCCCAGCCGTCAGTTTCAAGGGCAATATGTGTTAGTGATTCGCCATGATGCTACATCGGTGCGTCGCTATATGGTGCAATACTCCATTGGCATTTTCTTGATTGTTATTTTAATTTCTGCCTTTGTCACCCTGGTGACTATTTTTATGTTGGAGCGGATGCTGATTAACCCGCTACTGCTGTTGCGGGATGATCTGTGCCAGGCAGCCGAGGCGGTGCATCAGCCGCAGTTGGCGAAGTTTAAGAGTTTAAAACAGTCTCGGCAAGATGAACTGGGGGAGGTGATTCGGGCCTTTGCGTCGATGTTTGGTCAGATCTCTCAGGAGGTGCAAGAGCGGCAGCAGGCGGAGGCAGCCCTGAGGAGTGAGCAGGAGAAGAGCGAGACGTTGTTGCGTAATGTGTTGCCGGTGGCCATTGCCAACCAGCTGAAAAACGATCCTTCTAACCGCATGGCCATTGCGTCTCGGTTTGAGCATGTCACCATTCTCTTTGCTGACATTGTTGGTTTCACCCAACTCGCGGCGAAGACTGCCCCCACTAAGCTGGTGTGCCAGCTCAACGATATTTTTTCGGTCTTTGATGCTTTAGCGGAGCGTCACGGTTTAGAAAAGATTAAAACCATTGGGGATGCCTACATGGTGGTGGGCGGTGTGCCAGCACCGATGGAGAACCATGCGGAAGCGGTGATGGCCATGGCTATCGACATGCAGGTGGCGGTCAAGCACTACGATGTGCAGCTGCGGATTGGGATTAATACTGGCCCAGTGGTGGCTGGGGTAATTGGTAAGAAAAAGTTTAGCTATGACCTATGGGGGGATGCGGTGAATATTGCTAGCCGGATGGAGTCCCATGGGGTGGCGGCTCGGATCCAGGTGAGTGCGGAGACCCATGGGTTGCTGAAGGGGAAATTTCAGTTTGAGGATCGGGGTTGTATTGAGATTAAGGGGCGGGGGCAGGCCCATGCGTATTTGTGGGTGCCGTCTGTGGTGGATGTGGGCGCGGTAGCTGTAAATAGGCGTTTGAAAGGGGGGAATTGAGGACCCACCCCGTTGCCCCTCCCTGGAGGGGATTTTATGCTGGCGAGGAGTGTTAGGTGTTGGATTTTGGGCTGTAACATTCTTTTAACTACAAAGAATCTTACGCTCGTGAATCCCCTCCTTGGAGGGGTGCCCAGCGGGCGGGGTGGGTCTCGATCCTTGACACTATCGGAGGACCCACCCCGTTGCCCCTCCCTGGAGGGGATTTTATGCTGGCGAGGGGTGTTAGGTGTTGGATTTTGGGCTGTAGCATTCTTTTAACTACAAAGAATCTTACGCTCGTAAATCCCCTCCTTGGAGGGGTGCCCAGCGGGCGGGGTGGGTCTCGATCCTTTGGGCTATTGGAGGACCCACCCCGTTGCCCCTCCAAGGAGGGGATTAGAGGTTGGCAAGGAGTGTTAGGTGTTGGATTTTGGGCTGTAACATTCTTTTAACTACAAAGAATCTTACGCTCGTGAATCCCCTCCTGGGAGGGGTGCCCAGCGGGCGGGGTGGGTCGCGATCCTTGGCGCTATCGAAGGACCCACCCCGTTGCCCCTCCATGGAGGGGATTTTATGCTGGAAAGTAGCACAAGGATTATCTTTGATGGTCAATTATCCATTGCTTGATGGCTTGACAGACTTCTTCTGAATTTTGCTTGACATCCTCATCCTGGAATCTAAGGAACTTAACTCCGAGAGCTTCAAGTCTGGCCTGACGTTGTTGGTCGTACTCCTGGGCTTCAGGATTATCGTGGTAGGAACCATCAACTTCAATTGCGAGGCCCAAGGCTTTGCAGTAAAAGTCTACGATGAATTGATCGATGGGGCGTTGTCGATCAAAGTCGTAGCCCATCATTTGTTTTTGTTTAAGCCGTTGCCAAAGGATGATTTCACCTTTGGTCATGTTTTGGCGTAGCTGACGGGCACGTTCCCTGAGCTTAGGATTGTAGGGAATAATGGGATTTTTCATAAGTTGAGAGTGCCCAGATCAGGGGGAGGACCCACCCCGTTGCCCCTCCAGGGAGGGGATTTTATGCTGGCGAGGGGTGTTAGGTGTTGGATTTTGGGCTATAGCATTCTTTTAACTACAAAGAATTTACGCTCGTAAATCCCCTCCTTGGAGGGGTGCCCAGCGGGCGGGGTGGGTCGCGATCCTTGGCGCTATCGGAGGACCCACCCCGTTGCCCCTCCATGGAGGGGCAACGGGGTTGACGAGGGGTGTTAGGTGTTGGATTTTGGGCTATAGCATTCTTTTAACCGCAAAGAACTTAGGCTCGTAAATCCCCTCCTTAGAGGGGTGCCCAGCGGGCGGGGTGGGTCGCGATCCTTGGCGCTATCGGAGGACCCACCCCGTTGCCTCTCCAGGGAGGGAATTTTATGCTGGCGAGGGGTGTTAGGTGTTGGATTTTGGGCTGTAACATTCTTTTAACTACAAAGAATCTTACGCTCGTGAATCCCCTCCTGGGAGGGGTGCCCAGCGGGCGGGGTGGGTCGCGATCCTTGACACTATCGGAGGACCCACCCCGTTGCCCCTCCCTGGAGGGGATTTTATGCTGGTGAGGGGTTTTAGGTGCTGGATTCCAGAGAACCGGTTAAATTCTAGAGAGCCTAATACCAACAAAAATTATCCCGAATCTTTCAAATCGGGGTTAATCTATACCCATCCATATCCTTTTTGACACTGAGCCCATACCTGATTAGTCAACTGGGAGCCCTGCTGGGTCGTCCCCTAGAAGAAATCGCTGAAGCGCGATTTGAACACCACGCCCAGGCGAAATATGCGTAGGTCTGCCCCTGCTTAACTTCAAACAGAAGCTCTCTGATATGGGACATTTTTACCAAAACTATGCAGATAGGGCACTGGTTCCGTCGACTGGGTGCCTTGAAACACTTGGCTTCAGTGGGCTAGACAGCATATCGAATAGAAAATAACTGCGACCAAGATATCCCTGCCTCCAAAATTCCTAACTTCACAGCAGGGA